>CAIYIP010000067.1 GCA_903926285.1 uncultured Gammaproteobacteria bacterium | reverse complement strand
TGAGTCTGCAGGCACCGGCTGGCAGCTTGCCTGAGTCCTTGCAGACTCCCGAAATCCGCCGCACCGACATCCGCGCGCAAGCCTTGCGTGTTGCGGTTTTTTTGCAGCACCTGACAGGACAGCCTTTGCGGTATCAGGAAGCAAATCACAAATTCGCCGCTGCGTTGTGCGCGCGCGTACGTGAAGACGGCAGCATTGGCTTTACGCCTGAGAAAGTTGGTGAAGCCAATATCTGGTCTGCGATGTTTGCGGAACAGGCATTGCGACTTTATGTTGCAGATGTCACAGGCCAGCCGCTGTCGTTTGCTGCGGAGGACCTGGTATGAAGTGGCACTTGTTACCGCTGAAGTTGATTAAGTACTGGCATTTCATCCCCATGTATCTTGCCCTGCGGTACGCACGCCTGCGCTCAAGACAGACACCGCAGTTGCGCGAACCAGCTGCATGGGGCAAAGGTATATCAGTGTTGATTCCGGAAAGTGGCACGCCGGACTTGTTGCTCGCAACACTGGCCCACGCCAGTGCAGCACTGGCGCAGGTTGACGAGCCTTCCGAAATTGTTGTGATGGTTAATGGGGCAGAACCAGAGCTCTATGCAGAGCTGCAACAGCAATTCGGCACGGTAGTCTGGCTGTTCGCCAGAGAAGCGCTTGGCTTCAACGGTGCAGTAGAAGCCGGGTTGAAGTCAGTGCAATTTCCTTCAGTATATTTGCTCAACAGTGATATGCGTGTCGCGCCCGATGCTATAGCGCAACTGCTGCCTTATCGGGCACCATCGGTATTCGCTATTGGCTCGCAGATATTCTTTGCCGACGCTGAGCGCAGGCGCGAAGAAACCGGCTGGACTGACTTCTACACCGCTGGTGGACGTACTGTTATCTACGACAAGGATCCCGGCACAAGTCAAGTTGCCCGCGGCGGGCTGTATGCTGGTGGCGGCTCTTCACTGTTCAAGACTACATTGCTGCAAGAATACATGGCGGACAGCTGGGCTTATTCACCGTTTTACTGGGAAGACGCGGAATGGGGTACCCGTGCCTGGATGGAAGGGTTGGAATCCATTTTTGTGCCGGCATCAGTAGCCGTTCATGAACATCGCGGGACAATCAAGCGGCGCTATTCTGCTGCAGAGATTGCCCGTATTGTTGATCGTAATGCGCTGCTCTTCGAGCTGCGGCATCACTTTACTGATCTCGACGGTATCCGTGCCGCCGGGCACTTGTGTAATCAACCGTTGCAGACGCAAAAAGATTTGCGCTCGGTGAGTATTGCGCGCGATGTAGCCGGCATGCGGGCAAGGAATGATGCAGTAAAAAACGCAGGTTTCCTCTTTCACTCGGTCATCAACCGATATTATTCGCCGGGCTCGCGTCCACACTTGCCCACCATACTCTGGGTTACCCCCTTCGCCATATTTCCTCCTGCCCATGGCGGCGCGCGCCGTATAACCGAGCTTGCCAGAAGGCTGGCTCCGCATGTCAATCTGGTCCTGTTGTCAGACGAGTTCGATGCCTATAAAAATTGCGTGCCTGAAAATTTTGCGCTATTCACTTCTGCGCATCTGCTGCAGGCGCGCAAGGATGAGTCTGGCAAGAACTTGCAGGATCTGCGTACGCGGATGAGCGAGCACGCACCAAAAGCTTTGCGTTACGAGCTGCGACGTTTGCAGCGCCAGCACAAGATTGATCTTGTCCAGATAGAGTTTATGGAAGCGAGTTGCCTAGTAGATGAACGCATCGACAACATTCCTTTTGTTGTCGCGCTGCATGATGTGTATCTGGATGGCGGCGTTGAGGATGCGTACCAGCTCGAAGTTTTAGCGCGTTATGACACGGTTATTACCTGTTCGGAAGAAGATGCCGCGTTCCTGCCGGCACTTCCGCACCATGTCATAACCAATGGTGCACACGATCGTTTCGCCATGAGCCAGGCATCACCTGCCAAAAAAACCATCCTCTTCATGGGTCCGTTCAGGTATGCACCCAATCATGCTGGGATACTGGCGTTTCTGGAGTTTTCCTGGCCAGCGATACGCGCCAACCATCCTGATGCTGAATTGATCATTCTGGGCGGCACCGAAGCCAGGCGTGCCGAGTTTGCTAATCCACTGCTGGATCAGGAGGGGGTCAGCATGATTGCGGAATTTGTGGATCCTGCGTCTTACCTTGCTGCCTGTGCGTTGACAATTAATCCGCAGCAGGAGATCCGTGGTTCGGCGCTCAAGGTGGCCGAGTCCCTGCTCGCAAGAAGAGTGTGTGTGACGACGCGAAATGGTGCGCGCGGTTTCACCGATCTTCAGACAGATGCGCTGCGCATAGTGGACAACTGGCTGGAGATGAGCGAAGAAGTCGACCGCCTTTTGCGCGACCTGGACCATCGTCATGCACTTGAGTGCCCGAGCGCAACAGCACGCAAAAAATTATCCTGGGATGATCGCGCCGACGAGTTGCTGCGGGTGTACCAGTGCCTGCTACCCGCAAAATTCTGCAAGGATCTGCCTCATGAGCCGTGAATCCTACGATCAGATAGCGGCCGTTTATGCCACCGACATGGGGCAGAGCATGGCCTGTGACGATGTCGGCTATTACCGTCAGCTTTGCCACGAGCGCGGCGGCCACAGTCTTGAACTTGGTTGCGGCACTGGGCGTATTCTGCTGCCGCTGCTCAACAGTGGGCTAGATATCAGCGGTATTGACCAGTCGCCGGGCATGCTGATGGAATTGCGGCGCCTGGCTGCAGAGTTGCAATTGAATCCGGACGTGGGTCTTGGCTCGCTCACCGATTTTTATTCTGCCAAGCCCTGCAAAACAATTCTCGCGCCTTATTCCGTTGTTACTTATCTCACACAGCCTGCCATGCTTGATGCCTTTTTTACACGCGCAGGAGCTGCCCTCACGAGCGACGGCATGCTGGTCATCGACACATTTATTCCGCGCGAGTTGACCAGCTTCAGTGAGTTTCGTCTTGATTACCGGCGGCCTCATGAAGGGGGCACGCTGCAACGCGAGAAACGTATTCAGAAAATCGACCACTGCAACCGGATTGAACGCCGCTACACGCTTCTTGATCAGGCCGGACAATTACAACGGACCTGGATGACAGAAGATCTGATCCGGCCATGGACTGAGGCTGAATTGCTCAATGCAGCTCGGGAGCATGATTTTATGCTGGTTGAAAAGGTCTTCGATTTTTCGGCTGCGCCATCAAGCAATCCGCAGTTCGTTGTATTGCATTTGCAGAAGCAGAAAACAGAACTTATTTCGGAATAGCACTTAGTAAAGGCCTTCTCTATGAAGATTCCGGGGGCCGCGCAAGTACGTCCCTCTAGCTGACGTTCGTATCCATGCGAACGACTCCCCTGCACTTTCATAGAGAAGGCGTTTACTAAGTGTCATTCGCCTGCCGCGTTTTCTCCGCAGCCTGGATTGATTGCCTGGATGCAAATCCATCTACAGTGAAGTACATTAGAAAGCAGTTGATTATTAGCCTCATGGAGCGCGGGAATTTATGAATCTGACAGGTGCCGGTATTGTGCTGCGTTTCTTGTTCGCCCTGTTGCTGGTGCTGCTGAGTTACAACCCGAGTGGGCATTCGTATTTTCACTGGGTCTATAACGAAGTTGATGCGATTACGCCCTACGTTGTGATTGCTGGTCTCGTGTTACTCATAGGCTGGGGAACCTACATCAAGGCCACACTTAATTCTCTGGGAGCCCTTGGTATCGTTACCCTGGTTGCGCTTCTGGGTTGCCTGGTGTGGTTATTCATTTATTGGGGTTGGCTGAGCCTGAATGATGTTTCGGCATTGGTCTGGATAATCGAGATATTACTTGCCGCCTTGTTAACCATTGGCATGTGCTGGTCACATATCACGCGCCGCATGAGCGGGCAGGTCGATGTTGACGTGGACGAAATTGAAAACAGGTAATACAGGTCAGTTGTTTTGCAAAACATTGCGCATTTTCCGTTCTTCCCCTTGCGCTACCCCGTTAAACTAATACGCTCTTTAACTAATACCGGGCATCGCTGATTTAAACGAATGAAAAAGGTGCTGGTATTTGCTTATCTTTCTGCAATGAAAATAAACTAGCAGCTGTATCCCGGTTACTTTTACCCGTATAATAAACTCATGGCACAGACTCCTGATAATTTCGACGAAATCCCCAGCATTGTTCCCGAGCGCGACGAGCTGCATTCGCACCGCAAACGCACTCGCGGTACTGCGGGGTCATCCGTATCCGCCCCTGTAGCGCATGAGGTGATGAGTTCCGGCACCAGTGGTGTAGTGATTTTCTTCCTGACCCTGTTTTTCCTTGGCCTGGTTGCCACGGCGGGCGGCGGGCTTTACTTCTACCAGCAAAGTGAACTCGCAACAGCCGAGCTGATTAATTCCAACAACCGTATTATGCAGTTGGAGTCGCGCCTGAATATGGTCGACGAGACCACCTCCCAGTCCTCTCTTGGCCTGATGGAAAAAGTGGATTTCAATTTCTCCGAGGTCGACAAATTATGGGCTGCCCGTAATACCCTGAAGACCGAAGTCGAGACTGTTGCCGCTACTGTTGCAGCACTGAAAAGCACTACCACAGCAGTTGAAGCCGCAACTACTTCACAGGCAGCGATGATCAATACCCTGAACAATCAGATCACGACGATAGGCAACCGTATTGAGCAGATAAACCAGAATTTTGCCGGCATGGATGATCTCGGTGATCAGCTGACAGATATCAATGCAGATCTCAATCGCGTGAAAACGTCGATGGCGTCTGTAGAAAACGATGTGGAAAAGCGCCTGGTGACCGCAGAAGAAGATATCGAGTCCATCAATGTATATCGCTTGCAGATCAACCAGACCCTTACCACGCTGCAGGAAAATATAAACCGCCTTCAGTCGCGTGTCGGACCGTAGTTGGTATAGTTTATTGGTTGCTAGTTTGTTGGCGGCTAGTTTGTTGAAAGTAGAAGTGCCTGTGTTTTGCCTGCCTGGCCCTGGGCTACAATGTTTTAATGCTGCGGACGTGGCGAAATGGCAGACGCGCTGGATTTAGGTTCCAGTACCTATGGTGTGAGAGTTCAAGTCTCTCCGTCCGCACCACATTTTCTTCATAAACTTTTTTTCCCGCGCGCAGAAATTTCGTAAACCCGCTGCCCCTTTTCCGTAAAGCCTTCTGTCAGCAGGTCCGCGCGCAATCCGGATCTGCGGGTATCATGTATTCTGGGTCGCTCAAGGCAGCGTATACGCAATCAACTCCGCTCCGGCATTCACTCCCGACCTGCTCACCGCCACCACGATGTATTGCTTGCCGTTGTGCATGTATGTCATCGGTGACCCGGTTTGCTTGGCTGGCATTGCCACCTCTCCTGCAACATCCTCGCCAGAGTCCTTGTCATAGGCTCGCAGCAGTGCCACGGTTTCGCCGGCAGCGTTGGTGTGCACATCACCTTCGCCTGCGATCACCAGCGTTTTGGTGGTGAGCGTACCGATAAAGATGCGGCCATAGGCCCCGAGACGTGCAACGTCGAGCCCGGCCAGCGCCGGGTTGTTGCGAATGTTGTCGGGCGTGGTGCTGTGGGCTTTTTGCCAGAGCATTTCGCCGGTGTTCATGTCGTAGGCAGTGATGCGGTCGTAGGGCGGTTTGATGAGTGGAATGGTGCCCTGCAGGGAGGTGCCGCCGCGCGGGCCAGCACCACCACCAGGTGTAGCACCCAAACCTGGTGGCCGTGGGCCAAGTGCGCCTGGCGCGGGCGGTGGACCACCGGCATTGGCAGGTGCTTGCTGTGCTCTGGTGAGTTGTCCGGCAGGGCTGGGGTCGAACGGTTCGAGTGTGGGCGGAATGTTCTGCAGGGTGAACACAGCCGTGTGCGAGTGAATGTAGAGGCGATTGCTGTCCGGATCGAGACTGCCGCCCGGCCAGTTGGCTCCTCCAACATCAGCCGGCAGCATCAGTGTGCCGAGCGGGCCACCTTCTTTGACTACTGCAGGGGGCGTGAAGAGCGGCCCGATACGATATTGCGCCACCACTTTCTCGGCTTCTTGCCGCAGTGCGGGTGTCAGGTCGTTGAGCACGTCCATCGTAAAGCCCTGGCGGTCGAACGGCAGCGGCCATGTCGGGAAAGGCTGGGTAGGACTGGTCTTTTCAAAGGGAGACTCCGATTGCGGGACTGCCCGTTCTTCAATAGGCCAGATCGGCTCACCCGTTTCGCGGTTCAACACAAACAGGAAGGCGCTCTTGGTGGGCTGCGCCAGTGCCTTGATGGTGCGGCCGTTCGCCTGCATGTCGAACAGGATCGGCGCCGAGGGCAGGTCGTAATCCCACAGGCCGTGGTGAATAGTCTGGTAGTGCCATTTGTAGGCGCCGGTTTTCACATCGACCGCCACCAGCGACTCGCCATAGAGGCCATCACCCGGACGGTTGAAACCGTTGTAGTCGGCGGAGGGCATTTCTACCGGCAAATACACCAGGCCGAGCTCGGCATCTGCACTCATCTGCGCCCAAACACCCGCGTTGCCGTTCTGGTCGGCGGTACCGTCCTGCCAGGTTTCGTAGCCGGGTTCGTTGGCAAGCGGAATGGTATGGAAAATCCACAACCGCTCACCGGTGCGCACATCGTAGCCGCGCACATAGCCGCGTACGTCCCACGTTGACTCGGGGCTCCCTGCGGGCCGATGCGCTGCACCGACTACAATCACGTCACCCACCACCAGCGGTGTGGCGTTGAGGCCGATGTTGCCACCCATTGGATCCACTTCCTGATCGAAATTCTGTTTGAGATCAACTACGCCGTTGTCGCCGAAAGAGTCCACGGGAGTACCTGTATTGGCGTCGAGCGCGATCATCCGGTAGCCCGGTGTTACATAAAGAATACGCTGGTCGCTGCCATCGGCATTTGACCACCAGGACAAACCGCGACCGGCACCCTGACGCGCACCTGCCGGGCCACGCACACCCTCGTCTTCGCTGTGCATCCAGCGCATCTCGCCGGTGGCCGCATCGAGCGCCACGACAGCGCGGCGCGTACCGGCGGTGGTATACAGCATGTTGTTCACATACAGCGGCGTTGACGAATACAGTGTGTCGGGCCGCGGGCCGAGCAAATCGGTATTGAGCCGCCAGGCAATTTGCAGATCCTTGAAGTTGTCCTTGTTGATCTGATCAAGCGCCGAATAGCGCTGACTGGCGAGGTTGCCGCCGTAGGTGGGCCATTCGCTTTGCGCCACGCTGGTGGCTGCCACGGGCTGGCTCTGGGCATGGGATAGACTCAGCCAGGCGCCGGCTGCAAGTGATAATGCGGCGACGAAGTGTCGAGATATTTTCATGATAGGTGTCCGTGGACGAAAAATGATCACAGTGCCGGCGTCTCGAATTTGAGCGCACTCAACACCTCTTGTTCTGTGCCAAGTGGTACAGTTCCAAGCGGCAGGCCGTTGTACCAGAGGATGTAAGTCAGTAGGTCTACACTCTCTTCGTGCGCCAGGCTCGCCGGTTTGTCTGGCGGCATGGTCTGGATGCGCGCCACCAATGCTGCCAGCGCTGCATTGTTCCAGGTGCTGCCGAACTGTGGGCCAGCAAGAGCCGGCGCCTTGTCGACTCCTGCCATCGTCTCGCCGTGGCATTGCAGGCAGTGCTGGTAGTAGAGCGTCTGGCCGCGCACGGCCTGTTCTTCAGTAAAAACGCCATCCAGTACGGAGTGCGGCTGGCCCAGTGCACCATCAGCTGCACCCGTGAGCCAGGCAATAACAAAGAGCGATAAAACAGCGCGAGCTTTAACTGACCAACTGTTCATAAAAATTAATAACCAACTTGGTGGATCGTTATTCACAGCAATGCTCACATCACTGGCCCTCTGTACCTTCGATCGGAGCGACACCTCTAGACTGGCCTTCCTCCGCGCTGCCCTCGAGCTCCAGCCGGGCGCCGCTGCGAATCAACGCCGTATCCGGCGGCCCCTGGAAGAAGGTATAGCCCTCGCGCGTGCCCTTCCATGCTGAAGGCCCCGCTACGTATTTACCTGCCTTGAGCGTGGCATCCTTGATTTTCGTCACCAGCGCTTCGTACTGCGGATCACCCTGACGCAGGCCGGTAAAACTGCCGAGATCCGAACTCGCGACGAACACCACGTCCACCTCGTCGAGTGCCGCAATCTGGTCGACGATTTCAACACCCAACGGATTCTCTATCATCGCGATGATCATGATGTTGTCATTGGCCGTCTGCCGGTAGTCGCGTCCCCACAACGCACCGTATTGGCCACCACCCTGGCTGCGTTTGCCCAGCGGCGGATACTTGGCGAAAGTAATCGCGTCCTCGATTTTCTCCATCGTATCGACCATGGGCACGATGACGCCCAGCGCGCCAATATCCACGGCCTTCTGGATGTCGCCCTCGTTTGCGTCGGGCACTCGGATGAACGGAAGGGCGGGTCCGGGGCAGGCGCGAATCATCGTAGCCACTTGGGAATACGTCAGCGGACTGTGCTGCATTTCGATCCAAAGAAAATCGAAGCCCGCGTTGGCCATCGCGCAATAAATCTCGACGTCGGAGGTGCTGACAGTCCCGCCAACTACCTGTTCTCCGCGAGCCAGTTTCTGTTTGACTGTATTGAATATAGTACCGCCGGCTTCGGCGACTTGTGCCACAGAATCCAGCGAGAAGGTTAACGCTGCGGCACAGCAGAGTGACACGATGCGACCGGCCGGTATTGTTTTGATGATTCCCATGATTGCTTTCCCCTGATCTGTAGATGGATGTTTGCCGTGAGTTGTCCTGGAGTTTTTATTCGACCAAAGCCTGGTAAATCAAATTTTCGATCTTGTTTCGTACATTGGTATCGTTGGGCATTTTCTGCGCCATGATCACGTAGGTCATGTCTTCCTTCGGGTCCACGGTGAAGAAAGTCGTTGCCGCGCCGGACCAGCCGAACGCGCCGGTTGAGCCCAGATGCCCGTAGGCCAGATCATTGATCACCACCGATACGCCCAGTCCCCATCCCGTGGACGCCGGGCCATTACCATTGATGGAAGGAATATTGTCGGGCAGCCAGTTGCGCGACATGAGCTCCACGGTTTTTCTGCCGAGGATACGCACACCATCCAGTTCGCCCTTATTCAACAACATCTGTGAAAAACGCAGATAGTCACCGGTCGAACCGGAGAGGCTCAGCGTGGCGAAGGCATGATCGGTGTAGCGCGCGTAAGCATCGCCCTGTTGCGCCTGCAGTCCACCATCCTCATTCACGCCATAAACCGTAGCGAAGCGGTTCGCGACTGCGGGTGGCACACCAAACATCGTGTCTTTCATGCCGAGCGGGTCGAAGATCACCTTCTGCAGATATTCGGCATAAGGCATGCCGGAAAAATATTCCACCAGATAAGCCTGCACATCATGGCCCAAACCATAGACCCATTGTTCGCCGGGCTGATAACGCAATGGCACCTGCCCCAGTTTTTCCATTTCGTCGGTGAGTGATTCGAGCGCGCCCATGCCGAGGCCATGCTCACGATAGACGATGTCGATCGGGTGCTGCCCAACACCACCTGCGAGGCCGAGTGTGTGACGAAACGCATCCAGCACGGTAGGCTTGCGTTTCATGTCTTCCAGCAACATGTTGCCGTTGCTGTCCTGGCCTGCATAGACCTTGAGATTCTGGAACTGTGGAATATACATTTCCAACGGATCGTTCAGCTGAAAATGTCCCTGCTCGTACAAGCTGAGCAGTGCGACGCTGGCCACGGCCTTCGTCATGGAATATAGGCGGAACAGATGATCCGTGCGCATCGCTTCGCGCGACTCGATATCCGCAACACCGTAAGCCTTGTTATGCACCACTTTGCCATGTCGCGCCACCGCCACGACGATGCCAGCCACGTTGCCTTTGTTGATTTCAGCCTGAATGCCCGCATCCAGCACCGCGAGGCGCGCCGAGGACATGCCCGCATTTTCCGGGTCTCCTTGCGGCAAGGCCGGTTGCGCGAGAGCAATGTCAGCGAGCAAGGTGGCCATCGTGAGACTGAGCATAAGGCCGGTGAATTTCAATAATCTGTACTTCATCTTGCTTCTCCTGAAACGGGTATGGTCATGTGGTTGCGGTGACTTGAACATTTGTTACATGCGCAACGCACTGGCCTACAGGCCCGATGCTTCCGCAATCCTCGCGGCGATCGCGCACGACTCCGCCACTTTCAGGTAGCGGTTGACTGCGTCCTGGCCGATGACATAGGGATGGGGACTGCCTGCCTGCCGTTGCTGCAACAACGGCAGCTTCACGGTAGTGCCGTCATACGCCGTGTGGTTCGATAGCAAAACATCGGCACCAGCAATGGCGGTAATCGCCTGGAAGTGCACTGCCGACTGCGCATAGTCGCGCAAACGCAAATCGCGCGGATCATCCGGTGCGTCGCGAAAGTTGAACAACGTACCACCCCAGATCGCGGCGAGGTGTGGCACACCGTTATCGTGTACCGGTAATAGAGTCGACAGGGTGCCATGGGTATGGCCGGGAGTCAGATACGTTTTCACGTTGGCACCACCGAGCGTGATCGTGAAACCATCGGTTGCCACGATATCGCGGGTCGCCTTTTCAGTATCGTTGCTACTCTCGTATAGTTCCCAGTCAACTTCTGACATGACTATTCTGGCGCCCAGCTTCTGCAGGAAAGCGGCACCGCCGGAATGGTCAGCATGGGCATGGCTAATGATCACATACCGAATTTCACTCGGGTCAATACCGAGTTTACGCAGTCCATCAACGACCTCCGCTTCTACCGAATAATCGAAGATCGCATCCACCAGGATGATGCCTTCCGAAGTGCGCAGGCCCCAGACGGAAAATGCGGTCTGGCCCAGGAAGAACAGGTCGTCAAATACCTTGGCAGGTTCGGCATACCATTCGCGCGCCGCATCAATCACGGGCAGGGCGCCCGGCACTTCATCGGTCACCGGGGCAGCATTAACAGCCTTTATTGGCGTTTCACACAGGCGGCCGAACACAAACGCGTGATCGGCGCCGGCAAAGGCCCTAGCCGCCTCAATGTAAGAGCGCACCGCGTCAGCAGGTGTCTGTGCGAGGCAGAGGACTGGCAGGCAAGCGGCAAGCAAGGCTGCAACGCCTGAAATGGATGAAGTAAGTTTCATGGGTATCCCCTCTGATCTGATTTTTTAAAATTATGGGCACTGCTGAATATCACAGTGCGAGCTCGCCTAACAGATAGGAGCACCCGCAGCTGCCAGGTAAGCTGAATACAGTGACTGGCTGGCTGTCATGAATAAGCTGTTACGTTTTGCGCCGCCGAAGCAAAGGTTGGCGCACACTTCCGGCAACCGGATCATCCCAATGAGTACGCCATCCGGTGCAACGACTGTAACACCAGGACTGGCACCTCCCCTCTTGGGCCGCTGATTGTTCTGCGATTCCTTTCTGAACTGCTGCCCGCAACGCGGGTTGGATATCGCCCGCAGATATACCACCAATTATTATCGCCGTCACCGCGCATGACATCTCTGAGGCTACTATTCGAGTTTTACCGCTGCCAACTTTGCAATAACGGAACAAGTACATATTCAAGGCGGAAGTAATACCGGCAATAAGGTAAGCGGGCTATAATCAATTCTCTTTCCATTTGTACAAAGCTTCCGTTTAAACATTTAAAGCAGCACAGGAATGTATGTCATTGGGTCTGATCGTGCTTGCAAGTGGACTATTCAGTTTTCATGCCCTGTATGCACAGGACCCACCGCCCGCATTTACGGCCGCCCTGTTGATGTCGAACAGGCAAGTGACGGTTCGCTGCTCGTTTCAGATGATTTTAATGGCGTGATTTACCGCATTTCCTATTCAGAATAAGTTATTTCCAGAACCTGGCTTTACCTAGAGGTGAAACCGGCAACTTTCCAGGATAAGCCCTTCCGATGATCAAACTGCGCGACCTTGAATATCTGGATGCCATAGAAATCCATCGTCATTTCGGCAAGGCCGCAGAAGCGTGCCATGTCAGCCAGCCCTCGCTCAGTGGCCAAATCATGAAGCTCGAGGAACAGCTTGGCGTCAGCCTGATTGAGCGTCATACGCGCAACATTATGCTCACTCCCGCAGGCGAGCAGTTGCTGGAAAAGGCAAGAAAAGTCCTTGCTGCTGCACGCGACCTTGAAATGACTGCCAAAACCCTCGGCGATCCGCTGGCCGGCGAATTTCATCTGGGGCTGATCCCGACATTGGCACCTTATCTGTTGCCACTCATCATGCCTGGCATTGGGGAAAAATTACCCAATCTGGAGCTGTATCTCCACGAACGCAAAACCTCCGAACTGCTCAAGCTGCTAGATGAAGGCAAACTGGATGCACTCGTGCTGCCCTGGCTTGATGAGATGACGGGCTTTGAAGCTTACGATCTGTTTAACGAACCCTTTGTGCTGGCAGTCAGCAAGAAACACGAACTGGCCAATCGTAAACGCATCAAGCTCGAGTACCTTTCCGGACACAAGGTGCTCACGCTCGAAGATGGTCATTGCCTGCGCGAACAGGCGCTGGGTTATTGCTTCAGTGCAGGTGCTGATGAAGACAAGCATTTTCAGGCAACCAGCCTCGAAACCCTGCGCTACATGGTTGCTTCCAACATCGGCATAACCCTGCTGCCGCAGCTGGCAGTCACCGGCCAGCCAGAGACAGGCGACATTCGTTATGTGGATTTTCAACACCCGGCGCCATCCCGGCGGATCGTTTTGCTGGTCAGAAAAAACTACACACGGCTCGAATGTGTAAGAGTTATCGTGGCAGTGATTCGCCACCTGATTAAATAATTTAGCTGTGCCGCCTTTCCCGAGTTACTACTTTTCTCCAATTTAGAATCCGCATTTTTTTCACAAACTAATGTCGTCTTTTTTTGCTCAAAGACTTGTAAAGCCGGTATTGAAAAAAATTCCAGGCAGCGCTATTTGCAGGCGTGGTCACTAGGGCAGATGCGCGAACAACTGACTGCCTTGCAACAGCAGGCCAGAGTTCCCCAGGCCAGCAATGTGCCCAGTCAGGTTCAGGGTACACCGACACTGTCAGTTAATCCCCCGTCATCGCTTACTGGTAGAGGGAGTGCTCTCAATACCAATCCGCAGGGTGTATTTGGCAACCAGAACCATCCCTTCGCTGATTTCGAACGCTTGCAGAACGAGATGCTTGAGCACAGGCAACAGTTGATGGCGACAGGAATGTCGGACAGTTTGTTTGGCAGTAACAGTTTTGGTATTGGTGGTAGCCTGAACACGCAGCAACCGGAATTAAGCGTGAGCGGATGTGAAGTGTTGTAGCGCTTTTCTGTTAGCCTGGCAGAAAAGCGCTATTCGACCTGGAACATATAGGCAAATTCCTGCGCAGTGCCATCGACTGTAATGACGCCGCCCTGCGCGTTGTCTGCATCAAGCTGCGCATGTACGTGATAGGAGCCGGGCGGCAGATCTAGAATCAGCCAAGGGCCCTGAGTAACTGTGTGGATGATTGCTTCACCCGCCTGATTTTTTATCGTCACATCAACGTTGGTGCGGAAATCGCCGGATTTTTCGAAGAACACCAGGCGCACACCAGTTGTTGGAGCCTGCGCCCGCTCTTCAAGACCGATGCCGCCATTAAACAGGATATAGTCCTGCGCGGATGCAAGGCTCCAGGCGGAAGCTACGCTCAAGGCAAGAATGACGAGTATTTTTCTGACCATAAAATATTCCTGTTGAATGAATGATTTCTAAAAGAGGAAAGCTGATTGTAATATTTATGATAATGATCCGGGCAG
>CAIYIP010000066.1 GCA_903926285.1 uncultured Gammaproteobacteria bacterium | reverse complement strand
TCTCATAGAGAGTTTTCATAAATAACCTGAAAGCCATTGCCCTCGATTTCCTGTTTCACGCCGAATTTGTTTCACATATCGGTGACGGAAAAAGCCGGTTCACCCTTGGCGCCAAACACTGCTTTTCTCAAACGCCTGTCACCGTTAATCCCACCCGGATTTGGACTTGTATGGAATGGATGCCATGGTGGCGACGATTCTTGTGATCTTGCCATCACGCACCTTGAACATCTCCGGAATCACCGTGGTAAACGGTCTGCGTGTTGCCCCCGAATATTCGACGCGTTCCCCATTCACCATCGCAAACTCATGCGAGCCATCCTGGTGGAACATAAACATACCCATCACGATACCGCGTTCGACATCGGCAACGAGGAAGCGGCGCGGATTGATGTCAGTGATGTAGACCCACATGCCGCTATCGACATTTTCCTGGCAGGATGCTGCGCCCATGCCCGAAGTCGCATTCGGATTATTGGCGGTAATCACACCATTCTCGATACGATTACAGCTTGGGTCGAACTGCACGTGCCCTTTGAGATCGGCATCGAGGGTTTCGACATAACGATCAGCTACATCGAACAATTCTTCGCGTGTGTTACGTTGTTCAAGTGGAACCATTGCCTCCCATTCCGGATCGACACCCGCGAGATCATAGGCACCGAAGCCCGACCCACCGAGACCCTGGCGAATCACAACTGTTTCGAGTTCGTCGATCTCGCCGTTGTCGACATGCAGTCGACCCGACAGCCAGATCGGACTGCCGCTCTCTTCCATGATGAGATAGAACGCGGCATTGCCGGTGTCAGGATCGGCAGCTTTAAGTTGATATGCGGATGGGGGTGCGCTTGCGGTATTCCATAGACCATCACCGAGATCGAGTACTACGGTGTTCTCGGTGAACTTTGCGTCAGCAGCAAAAGGCGCCTGCGCAGGATCATGCGCCAGCAGTGCAGACATATACTGATCGACTGCACCAAGCAGACAGTCGCGATCGCAGGTTACAACGGTTTCAGTCTGCGGTGCGGCAGGAGTAGTAGTTGCAGTTGACACTGCTGCTGGCGACGAAGTGGTTGCTGATTCATCACCGCACGCAGCGAGATTGATCGCTAATACCCACGCACTCAGTTTTATTATTGTTGTCATGACTTTCACCTGTTTTTTTATGTTCTGGTTTGACTGTCGTGATATTTGCGAGCGGGTGCTGATAACGCGCGTGCGTCAGAGCTGGTCCATCGACACCAGGTCCTGGCCTTGCCAGCCCGAGGGCATACCGTAGGGAACCGTGACAATAATGGCCTCAATCTGGCGGATCTCGCCGTCGACGATCTTGAACATTTCACCGATCATAAAGGTGAGCGGACGATTGAACGGTGCGCTCACGGCCTTCTGCGTGCCATCGACCGTACCCATCGTTTTGGGCGTGCCATCGTGATCAAAAAAGAGGATTGCATAACTGAGACCACGCTCCTCGTCGAGCACCATGAAACGGCGTTCGCGCACATCAGTCACGATGGTGGAGAACCCCGTGTCGAATTGCGCCTTGCAACCAAGCCGCTGCATGCTGCCTTCCGCGGCAGCCGGGTTGTTGGCGAGAATCGTACCGTTCTCCTGGCGCTGGCAGTCGGGATGGAACGGCACGTTTGCGCCTGACTCTTCTTCATCGAGCCCGGTAAAATATGAATCAGTGATCGCAACCATTTCTTCGCGGCTGCGGCGCTGATCAGGTGGCAAGGTCTCCAGAAAGATCGGTTTCGGTTCTACTAGGTTTTCCAAAGCGCCCATGCTGCCGCGCGCAATCAGCACTTCCATTTCGGCGATCTGCTGATTAAGCACTTTCATGCGGTAGTGCGTAATGACAGGTGTGTCGCTCTCTTCAATGACACTCAGAAACGCTAGCTGGCCGGCAACAGGATCAGCTACATAAAGTTTGTAATCCGAATGTTTGCTATAGGTCTGCCACAAGCCGTCATTGAGGTCGATGTCCTGACCGTTTTCGGTATAACGCACGTTGGCAGTGAGTGGCAAGCCGGCGGGATCATGTTTTAGTTGGGCTTCAAGAAACTGATTCATCAAACCTTCAAGACATGTTCTATCACAATCCTGGGCAAAGACAGGAACCACTGCACCAAGCGCCAAAAGCAGCAAAAAAGGTTTACAGACAGAAATTACACCACGCATTTACAGACCTCCGGAGTCTTGTTGTTGTTTTTAGGTGGTTATTGAAGTGGTTATTGAGGCGGTTATCGATGTAGTTATCGAATTAGCTGAACATTATTATCAGGACAGCCTGAGCATACGCTACTGCCAACTGCGGCTCAACCTGGCCACCGCAGTCTGCAGGAGCCGGACTGATAGCCATCCGGCCTTCACCCGTTCTTTATTATTTTATTCTGCCAAAAAGGACTTTGCGGCTTTCAATCCTGACAAGGCCCCACCTATAATCCTGCCCGTTCCGCTTCCCACCAGATGCCGGAAAATTTCAGAGGAGGTTGGGGTATTCGATGTGCGGCCACGCAGCACACACTGATTTAGACCTCGCTGAAACAACGGGTTGGCACAACCCTTCACCTAAAACTCTTCATTTAAAGAAGCACTACAAGGAAAAACATCATGGCAATTTTTACCCACGTGTGTGTAGGTACCAATGACCTGCAACGAGCCAGCAAATTTTATGACGCGTCCCTGGGCGCCTTGGGAGTGAGCAACCTGGGGCCGATGGGCGCAACCGGCATTTTGTACGGTGCGGGTTCACCAGAGTTCCTCGTTACCAAACCAGGCAACGGCCTGCCATCCACTTATGGCAACGGCGGCACCCTGGGTTTTGCAGCACCAAACCGCGCTGCAGTGCGCCAGTTCCACGCAGCTGGCGTTGCCAATGGCGGCATCGATGAAGGCGCACCAGGTCCACGCAACTTTACTCCTACTGCATACGCTGCTTACCTGCGCGATCCAGACGGCAACAAAATCTGCGCATACTGCTTCAACGACGGCGAGTAACAGTTAACTAGCTTGCGCGTGATCTTTTCACGCGTAAGCCGAGTCCTGCTCAGTAACCGGCAAAAAGGCGAAAGCACTCCCTGCTTTCGCCTTTTTATGGCACCTGGGTTGGATAGCACTTAGTTCAATTTCCACTTCTTACTTCGTAAAACATCCGCAATTATGTCGACTAAAACAAGCTTGAATTTACTCCTCGTGGTTTCCCTGCTGGGCTTGGCACTGCCAGTAGCGGCACAAAAATATGTCTGTATGGAAATGAATGCCGGCGATGTCTGTCTGGAGCTGCACCCGCAATATGCTCCGGTAACAGTGGCCAACTTTCTCAAATATGTTAACGAAGGCGACTATAACCAAACGCTGATTCATCGCAGCGTCCCGGGTTTTGTCATTCAGGGCGGCGGCTACTATAGCGGGAATCAAACTCTGGGCTTGCCCGTACCTAAAGATCCGGCGATCAGAAATGAATTTTCCCGGTCCAACCTGCGCGGTACCGTTGCGATGGCCAAACTCAGCACGGATCCCAATAGTGCAACGAGTCAGTGGTTTATCAACCTGGGAAATAATAGCAATCTCGATACTACCAATGGCGGGTTTACCGTTTTCGCCACGGTGGTCAAGGGTATGGATGTGGTGGATACAATTGCGGGCTTCAGACTCGCCAATCTGGTCGGCGACCTCGGTAGTGCCTTTGACACCGTACCCGTCAATGTTTCAGCTACTGCAACCTTGATAAACCTTGAGGATCTTGTGCACGTCAAACGGGCCTATGCCACGGATACCCTCACTGCCGCTGCGCTGCCTTATCAATGCAGTGCCAGCAGCCCGGCCGATACCCTTACCGAATTTTGCGGCACTTACCTGACCTTCCCTGTTGACGTGAACGGCCAGCTTCTGGAAGCCACAATGACCCTGTCTGCAAGCACTCCATCACTGGTATTCCATGTCGATCGCGGCACTCTCAAGGCCATCGTCGACACTGGCCAGGTGCGTGCGAGCTACAACCCAGCCAGCAAAGTACTGACTCTGCCCTCGGTACGCGCCGGAGCCAGGGCGTTTGTGAACGTGCAATTGTTGCTTACCAATACCGCTACGCTCGAATTTACGCTGACGGGCTTTGTTCCCCGATGAGCCGCAGACTGCCGGGAACGGCACTGTTTTTTTGAGGCGTGGGGCGTGGCGACACTGCAGGAGATTGCTGTGATGGCAGATTACTCTTTTTAAGCTATTATCCAATTCTGATAAGGGCTATGTTGGACTGTAACCAGCTCACTTCTGTGCGAATCTGAAAGTTAATCCGGTGCCATTCATAAACGTCAGCCCCTTTCATGAATTCCTCAGCGGGATGAACTTCATCCTGCAGATTAATGTCGGCGTAGTAAAACTGACCGGAGCAACCGGTACCGGCAAAACCACGCTGTTACAGGAACTGGTACGCGCTACCACGGAAGCGTATCAGGACATAGTGGTGTTCTACACTACGCCCTCCTCCTTTGAAGAGATCAAAAATACTATAAGGGCGCAGTTGGGGCTGGACCCCACCATAAATTTCCACGACGCGCTGCTCAACAATCTGCAAGCCAAACCCAACGCGCAGCGTCGCCTGATTGTGGTATTCGACAATGCAGAACAAATGGATGAGCAAACCCTGCTGGGCGTGGGCCATCTGCGCAGCATCCAGCATGAAGGGCACCATCTGATCGGCATCGTGTTGTGCGGCACGCCCGAGCTCCATCGCATACTGAAAAATCCTGAGCACCGCCTGCTGACCAAGGACATCCTGCTCAGTTATGAACTAAGCCCCCTGTCCTCCCAGCAATTGCCCGACTTCTGCAGAGCCTGCCTCACTGCGCGCGGGCTCGACAGTTTTGTATTGGTCTCGGATGACTACGTGCAGATCATGCAGAAATCCGGTGGCCTGCCCGGAAAAGTGGCCGAACTGGTAGAAACCTACTGGCCGGAAGATGAGGAAATTACTGACCAAAACGAGAATATGCCAGTTTTCCAACTGCCCGTAATGGAATCTGCGGAGTTGATGGCCGAGGTTTTGCAAGAGGTGGCAACTGCTGAGGCATCCGATGTTGCAAGCGACACCCCGCCCGTTGTTGCACAAATCGATCCACAAATTGAGCCACAAATTGGTACACAAATTGTTTCCCAGGCAGTCCCCGTAGTTGCTCCGCCGGTGCCAATGACAAGGGTGCGCAAGATTGCCAGCGGCTTGCTTGCCGCAGGGATAATCATCGTCATAACACTGATCTCCATGCGCAGCCTGGACACTACCGATTCTGCAACGCCGCCGGTTGCCGATGTTGCGCCTGCGCCTCCTGCACAACAAGCTATTGCGAATGTAAGTACACAGAAGATTGTTGCCCCCGCTGCTAACCAGCCTGCGAATGCCGAAGCAATGACTCAAACCACAGAAGTCATTTCGCTACCGCTCGTTACAGTTGCGCCGGCACCGGCCACCGATACTGTTTCTGGCACAGAGACTGATGACGATGCCGCTGCACAAGCCGTTGTGACCGCCTGGACCAATGCGTGGCAAAGCCGCGATGTAGCTGCCTATGTCGCGTTTTATCACGCCGATTTTATCCCCCCGAACCAGGCTTCCCGCGCAAGCTGGGAGAAGCGCCGCAATCAGACTATTTCCAGTCAAAGCAGCATCTCGATCACCGTGGCAGATTTCCGCCTGGTTAATAATTCGGGCAACCAGACCACCGTACAATTCCTGCTGACTTATCGCGGCGACTCCTATGCCGATCGCACTGTGAAGCAACTGGTATTGCAGCCAGACGCCAGTGGCGAGCTGCGTATACTGCAGGAAACGAATTTACAGACGGAGGTTTTCGATCCAGTGCTTGAAGATGCCGCCAGCTGGATGCCGGATGCAAACGCTCAAGCAACAATTGCTGCGGCAACAGAAACAAGGGAACCCACCGTGTCTCAGCTGAAGCCTGACGATGTGATTCTCGCCTCAGGGGAAACCGCGGGCTCCAGCAAGCCGGAAGGGCCAGCATTGGACACGGCTGTAACAGAGACAATCCCGCTGATCTTTAATCTGGCCTCACTCACCCCAGAAGAAGTGGGACAGATCAACAACTTCCTGTTCCAGTGGGCGCAAGCATGGCAAACCCAGGATGCAGAGCGATATTTAACGCATTATCACCCTGACTACAAAGCCCCTGATCTGGCCTCAGCTGCAGAATGGCGCGAAGAAAGAAGACGTAAAATTGCCACTCCAGCACACATCAGCATCAGCCTCGATGAACTTGAGATACTGGAAAACAACGACAGCAACATTCTGATCGAACTACTGATGGAATATCACGCCGACTCCTACGCCGACCGTACTCTCAAGCGTATGTTACTGACCGAAACTTCAGCAGGACGCTGGCTGATCACGATGGAAACAAACCTGGAAGTCGAGAAGCTGTAATAACTGCCCAGCAGCAGCCGTGTGTGACCAGTAGGCGCAGTATCCATCACCACTGCTGCCGCGGAGCGTGGTTTTGCCTACGCCACCCTTGCCCGAGTTACGGGCCGAAAGGTTGCGGTGCCGGAGTAGTTGGGCCTGATGGTGGTAATTGCGGAAGGGTGAAACTCGGTTGGCTACCCGTCAATGATTTCAGGAACGCCACGATCTTGGCCGTACCCGCCTCGGCAAAATGACGATTCAGTTGTACCCACACCATCGTGTTCACGGCGGCTTCCAGCGTGCGCACCTGGCCATCGTGAAAATACGGGTAGGTCAGTTCAACATTACGCAGCACCGGCACCTTGAAACGCAAACGATCCACTTGCGCACCGGTGACGGCAATACGACCTGTAGCAAGATTCGCAGTTTCGTAGCGGTTGAACGAACCCATTTTCTGATAGGCGTTGCCGCCAACCGCCGGGCCATTATGGCAGCCGATACAACCAGTCACCTTGAACAATTCGTATCCCGCAATTTCCTGCTCGGTAAGCGCGTTCTTGTCACCTTTCAACCACAGGTCGAAACGTGAATCAGGCGTGACCAGCGTACGTTCAAATTCGGCAATCGCATCAGTGACCATACTGATGTCGATGGGCACAGTGCCGAACGCAGCCGAGAATTCTTCCACATAACCCGGAATCGTATTCAGCACTTCCACGGCAAGAGTATGTGTCGACGCCATTTCGCCAGGATTGGCAATGGGACCTCCAGCCTGGTCCTGCAGTGTCAGCGCACGGCCGTCCCAGAACTGCGCGAGGTTGTAGCTCGAATTCAGCACAGTTGGTGCATTGATGGGACCCTGGGCCCAGCCATGGCCAATCGAGGAAACCAGATTGTCGGAACCACCCATGCTGAGGTTGTGGCAGGAATTGCATGAAATCCAGCCTGAGAGTGAAAGCCGCGGATCAAAGAACAGCTTCTTGCCAAGCTCGACCTTCGGCATATCAAGATCAGTTGGCATCTCGATCGGCTGGATAGGTTCCAGCGCAGGAGCGCTGGCGTCCTGTGCACTTGCAGCAGAGCCTGCAAGCACCATACTTGCAACGAATATAAGAACACTGTTGAGCCATTTTTTCATGGTGACATTCTCATCTGATAGCAAGACTCTTATCTTGCTCAGGATCAAGAAACGTATATTCAGGTCAACTTTGCTTCGACACACGCTAATGATGTATTAATAATACATCATTATGAACGCTGAGCCGCTTTTGTTTGTGAAACAATTCAGTAAATGTTCAGCGGCAGAATATCCGGCATTTCTGGAAGTTGTCATCTTCGTGGGGAATAGCGGGAATTGTCAGCAACGAAAGCACCATTCGGAACCTCCAGCTTACTTGTCCAGATAATACGCGGTACCCGCAAACAACAACCGCGCCGTACGCATGATCGCAGTACTTTTTGGAATCATGTTGTGCGGATCATCATTGAGCACAACTTCCACGCCCATCGATCCGGTCGGATGTTCAACTTCACACACACGGCGCTGGCCTGAAGGAATATTCGCGATATCGTAACCCACCGCACCCGGAATATTCACGGCAGTTGCGACACTCGCCGCCGCCAGCACACCAACTGCATCATGCACGCGATGCGGAATAAAACTGCGCGTGTTGATCAGGCCACCATTAAGCGGTGGCGACACTATCGTCATCTTGGGCACGGTTTTGTCTTTGACATCGCCGAGATTCATCATCGGTCCGACTTTCAGGCGCAGGGCTTCAATTGTTGCCTTCAGTTCAGAGTTTGCTTCGAGCGCATCAATACTTTCATCCCCTTTCAAACCCAGCGAGCGCGCATCAATCATGACTACCGGCATGCCGTTGTCGACCATCGTAACGTTGAGGCCGTTTACTTCATCGGCAAAATTGCCAGTGGGAAACAATGCACCACAGCTCGAACCGGCAACGTCGAGAAATTCAATCATGATTGGGGCATGAGTGCCCGGCACGCCGTCAATAGCTGCCTCGCCGCTGTACTCGACTTTTTTGCCCGGCGTACGAATGCGCTGTTTCGCCACGCTGTCGGTATTTTCCATGTAGACGGTAACGAAGGTTTCACCCTCTTGCGCTGCAACCAGACCCTTCTCGATCGCAAACGGCCCAACTGCAGCCAGGATGTTGCCGCAGTTCTGGCTCGTGGTGGTCTTGGCTTCATCGACAAATACCTGCACGAACAGATAGTCGACATCGACGCCAGGACGCTCCGACTTTTTCACGATTGCCACTTTGCTCGTCAACGGATGTGCGCCTCCCACACCATCAATCTGGCGCTTGTCGGGCGAACCCATGATGCCGAGCAATGCGCGTTCGCGCGCCTTTGGGTCGCTTGGCAGATCGCTGGCCAGAAAATATGTACCTTTGGAAGTGCCGCCGCGCATCAACATGCAGGGAATACCGTTTAGCATTTTTGGCCTCGTTAACTTGCAATTATTTTGATTATTGTTGCGCATGGGTGGCGCAGTCCGGAGCATTATCAGTGAAGGCAGGCACAGATGGAAACTTTACCTCGCCTGCGCAACGAGGACCGCACTCACGGCAGCATCCGGTCTTTTTTTTTGCATAAAGCCAGGGACTTTCCCGGATCAAAACCTGCCCCGAACCACATGATCTCACGCAATTACAGGTTATTTAAGGGTTGGAGCGCGTGAGAAGCAGCGCTTATAATGGGACCCTTTTTTAGCCTCAGGAACCCGCAATGCACAAGTCAGTTGCCGTACGCAATATACCCCGCGCCGACCAGGCGATTATCGATGATCTTGGGCAGATGGGTGTTGCCACTGTCCACGAATCCCAGGGCCGCGTTGGCCTCATGGCGCCTTACATGCGTCCAGTCTGGGGAACAACTCGCATTGCGGGCAGCGCGATAACTATCCTGGCCCAGCCCGGCGACAACTGGATGGTGCATGTTGGCATCGAACTGGCCAAGCCTGGTGATATTCTTGTTGTGGGCCTTACCGCCGACAGCACCGACGGTTTCTTCGGCGACCTGCTCGCCCATTCCTGCATGGCAAGAGGCATCCGCGCACTGATCATTGATGCCGGAGTGCGCGATGTGCGCGACCTGCGCGAGATGGGCTTCCCGGTATGGTCCAAAGCAATCCACGCCAAAGGCACAGTGAAAGAAACCCTGGGTGCAGTGAATATTCCACTCGTGTGTGCCGGTGCAATCGTTAATCCTGGCGACATCATCGTCGCAGATGAAGACGGTGTATGCGTAGTGCAGCGTCAACACGCAGAGAAAGTACGCGACAAGTCACGCGAACGCGAAGCGAATGAAGTCGCCAAGCGCGAAAAACTGCAGAAAGGCGAGATGGGCCTCGACCTCTACAAGATGCGTGAACGCCTGGCTACTGCCGGTCTCGTTTATGTCGACAACATCGATGAGCTAAAATAAATAGCCCTGAAATAAACAGCTTTCGAATAAAAAGAATTAAATAACCGGTTTCAATCACCCAATAGGTCCTTTATGGAATACGCAGAAATCCAGAAACTCAAACAGCAGTTTGAAGAAGTACCCGGCACCTACCTGTTCACCGCCGACCGTTGCCGCATGGGCTACCACATCAACATGTTCTGCATGTCGATGTCGAAAGAAGTAAACCGCAAGGAATTTCTCGCCGATGAGCCGCAGTATCTCGACTCTCGCTTTCCCGGCATCACCGCCGAACAACGCCGCTGCGTGCTCGAGCGCGACTGGCTCAGCATGATCAAGTCCGGTGCCAATATCTATTATATGGCCAAGTTTGGCGCCACGCTGGGCAAATCGTTCCAGTACATGGCGGGCGCCATGACAGGCCAAGGCCAGGACCAGTACCGTGCGATGATGGTCGATGGCGGCCGCATCGTGGAAGGCAACCGCAACAAATCCGAAAACGGCGGCAAAGTCCTTTGCGTTTCCAACAATCATCACGAATTCAGCAACACAGAAAAGGCTCAGTAATCCAATGGCTAAAATCACCGCAGGTATCGGCAGTTCCCACGTTCCCGCCATTGGCGCCGCATTTGACCAGGGCCTGACCCAGGAACCCTACTGGAAACCGTTGTTCGACGGCTACCCCGCTGCGCAGGAGTGGATGAAAAAACACAAACCCGACGTTGCGATCATCATCTACAACGACCACGGCAGCGCGATCTCTCTGGAATGCATCCCGACTTTTGCAATCGGCGTCGCCGACGAATTCCAGCCGGCCGACGAGGGCTGGGGCCCACGCAAGGTGCCTGTGGTCAAGGGTCACTCCGCGCTCGCCTGGCATATCACTGAAAGCTTGATCATGAATGAATTCGACATGACTATCATGAACAAGCTCGACGTTGACCACGGTCTGACCGTACCGCTCAACATCACTTGCGGCATAGTCGACGAATGGCCATTTGCAGTGATCCCGATCGCCGTCAACGTAGTGATGTTCCCGATCCCGAGCGGCGACCGCTGCTGGCGTATGGGCGAGACCATCCGCAAGGCGGTCGAGTCCTTCCCCGAAGATCTGAAAGTCGTGATCTTCGGCACTGGCGGCATGTCGCACCAGATCCACGGCGAACGCTCGGGCATGATCAATCGCCCGTTCGACACCGCTTTCCTGGATGACCTGACCAAAAATCCGGACCGTCTGCGCAAGATCCAGCACGTGGAATACGTGCAGGAAACCGGCGCTGAAGGCATCGAGATGGTAATGTGGATGACGATGCGCGGCGCGCTCGGCAAAGACGTGCACGAAGTGTACCGCCACTATCACGTACCGGCGTCCAACACGGCTGCTGGATTGATCATTCTCGAAACCGATGACTAGGACATACCAGCGATGGCCTGGAGTTTTCTCTGCGCCATCGCCGTTTCCGGCCTGGGGAGGCAGCG
>CAIYIP010000065.1 GCA_903926285.1 uncultured Gammaproteobacteria bacterium | reverse complement strand
TTTTGATGAATTTCGAAAATCTGGACTATCCCGAGGCCATCGAAACCCTGGCAAAGGATCTGGGACTGGAAGTACCACGCGAGGAATCGGCGCTATCGCGTCAGACCCTCTCGCGCCACGACGCACTGCTAAATCTGCTGCAGGAAGTAAACGAGTACTACCAAACCCAATTACGCAAACATCCGCAAAAACAACGCGCGGTGGATTATCTGAAAAATCGCGGACTGAGCGGAGAAATCGCGCGCGATTTCGGTATTGGTTATGCACCTCCTGGCTGGGCGAATCTGCTCACCGCTTTTGGCTCCGATCAGAACCAAAAGCAGAAACTGCTGGAAGCCGGCCTGCTGGTCGAAAGCCCTGACAACCAGAAAAATCCGCTCTACGATCGTTTCCGCGATCGCATCATGTATCCGATTCGCGACAACCGTGGCCGGGTTATCGGTTTTGGGGGAAGGGTGCTTGGCGATGACAAACCAAAATATCTCAACTCCCCGGAAACCCCCGTATTCCGCAAGGGTGAAGAACTCTACGGTCTCTTTGAGGCCCGCAAAAAAGTTAAAAAACTTGAACGCTTCCTGATTGTTGAAGGTTACATGGACGTGATCGCCCTGGCGCAGAATGGGATTCAATACTGCGTAGCAACGCTCGGCACAGCAACTAGCAGTGCACACCTGCGCACTCTGTTCAAATACGTGCCAGAAATCGTATTCTGTTTTGATGGCGACAATGCCGGCCGCGATGCTGCGTGGCGTGCGCTGCAACAGGCACTTCCGCTACTTGAAGATGGTCGCAGTGCGCGTTTTCTTTTTCTACCGGAGGGGCAGGATCCGGATACTCAAGTTCGCAGTATCGGCGCAGCCGCGTTTGAAGCCAGCCTCGCGACTGCCACTCGGCTGCCCGATTTTCTCTTTGACACTTTAGTTGCCAAGGTAGATCGCAATTCACTGGAGGGTCGCGCACAATTGGGCAAACTTGCATTGCCACTTCTCGAAAAACTGCCACAAGGCATTTTTCGCCAGCTGATGTTTGACCAGCTCGCGCAGTTGACAGGCGTAAGCGCAAGAAGTCTTGGTCAATCCGGTCCCGCTATTTCAACATCTGGCGCGATACCACCTGCAGCTCCTCCACCGTTTTATGGAGCGCCTGATAGAGCTTTTGCAAAAAACGCGCAAAATAAAATTCGCGTGGAATGGTCTCCCTGCCTGAAAGCGGTCAATCTGCTTCTGCGCAAACCTGCCATTATCAAATCAGTGGCAGTGACAGACGAACTTGGCGAGATACGCAGTCCTGACATGGACCTGCTGCTCAAGGTCATAGAAATTGCACGCGCATGGCCTGAAAGCAGTCCGGCCGATCTGATGAGCCGTATCTATGCGACTTCGTACGGGAGCCAGATGACCCAATTGTTGAGCCGGGAGCAGATCACGCCCGAGACTGGTATCGAAAAGGAATTCGCTGACATTCTTGCTCGGTTATTTGAGCAATACCGGAATAGGAAACAGAAAAGCTCTTTGCTGGAGACGCTGCGTGTACACCATGCCCGTCGCATACGTCCACAAGAGTCTGAGCAACCAATTGATACCTAATGCGTTTTATACGGTAAAAACAGCTTGAAATTTAGGGAATCGCCCGCATTTTGTAGTCCATTGGGCTGGCGTTGAAGGGCAGTTCTGGATAAAATACGCGGCTATCCCAGGCACGCACTCTCCCCTCCGCATCACTAGCGAGCAATAGCCATGCTGTTGCCAGGAACAAGGTAAGCAAAAGACATATGAGCGATAACACCACTCAACAATCCAGTCTTAAAGCTTTGATCGCCAAAGGCAAGGAACAAAACTACCTTACCTTCGCAGATGTTAATGACCATTTGCCTGAATCCATATCCGATCCCGATCAGGTGGAAGATATTATCCAGATGATCGACGACATGGGGATCAAGGTTTACGAGACCGCTCCCGATGCGGATCAGCTGTTGATGGCCGAAAACGATGCCACCGATGAAATCGCTGCTGCAGAAGCAGCCGCAGCGCTTGCCGCTGTAGAAAACGAAGCCGGCCGCACCACAGATCCCGTTCGTATGTACATGCGCGAGATGGGCACCGTTGAACTGCTCACCCGCACTGGCGAAATAGCAATCGCCAAGCGTATTGAAGAAGGCCTGCGCGAATTGATGGCGGCAATGGCCATTTTTCCAGGCACCGTTGAAATGGTGCTCAGTGAATACGACCTCGTGGAAAAAGAAGGCAAACGCCTCGGTGACATCCTGACCGGCTATCTGGATACCAACGACGTCGAAATTGCTGAACCCGTCGTTGAAGAAGTTTCGGGTGACGAACCCGCTGCAGCCGAGGAAGAAGAAGTTGCCGGCGCCGTTACCGAAACAGCTGATGAAGAAGAAGCCGTCAGCGGTCCCGACCCTGAAATAGCCAAGGAACGTTTTGCCGAATTACGCAAGGTTTTCAAAGCTACCGAACGTACACTCAAAAAATACAGCCGCCAGGATCCGAAAGGCGCTGAAGCACTGGAAAAACTTGGCGAAGTATTCAAGTACTTCAAACTGTCGCCACGCCAGTTCGACCCTATCCTTGCCAACATTCGGCTGACGCTCAACCGCATCAGAAGACACGAAAAGAACATCATGACCTTGTGCGTGAAGTCAGGAAAAATGCCACGGAGCATCTTCCTCAAGACTTTCCCGGGTAACGAAGTCAATCTCAAATGGATCGACTCGCACCTGCGCCGCAAATCCTATTCCGAAACTCTGGCAAAATTCAAAATTGAAATTCTGCGCGCCCAGCGCAAGATGCAGGTGACCGAAGAAGAATCCGGTCTGGCTATTCCTGAAATAAAAGAGATCAACCGCCGCATGTCGATTGGCGAAGCGAAATCCCGCCGCGCCAAGAAAGACATGGTGGAAGCCAACCTGCGTCTCGTTATCTCTATCGCGAAAAAATACACCAACCGCGGCCTGCAGTTCCTCGACTTAATCCAGGAAGGCAACATCGGTTTGATGAAAGCAGTCGACAAGTTCGAATACCGTCGCGGTTTCAAATTCTCAACCTACGCTACATGGTGGATACGCCAGGCTATCACACGCTCGATTGCTGACCAGGCACGCACTATTCGTATTCCTGTGCACATGATTGAAACGATCAACAAACTCAATCGTATTTCGCGCCAGATGCTGCACGAAAAAGGTCGCGAACCAACGCCGGAAGAACTTGGCGAGCGCATGGATTTGTCCGAAGACAAGATCCGCAAAGTGCTGAAGATTGCGAAAGAGCCAATCTCGATGGAAACCCCGATCGGTGA
>CAIYIP010000064.1 GCA_903926285.1 uncultured Gammaproteobacteria bacterium | reverse complement strand
TTCGAAGCGGAAGAAAGTTTCCGCCTGCACATCACTATGGGGCCTGACTTGTGAAAAGAGTCTCGCGAATTGTGCTATTGGTATTGCTCGTGCCAGGACTGTTGCTTGTTCTGTTAGTTGCTGCAGTGTTGTCCGTTGGACTTACCGAATCAGGCACCCGCTGGGTATTGGAGCGAGTCAGAACTTCAATCAATTCTGCACCCGACAGCATGGTGCAGTGGCGCCAGGCCGAAGGTACGTTGCTGACGGGCCTTGATGTCAGGGATTTTAGTTATGCCACCCTCATTGAATCACGCTCGCTGCAAATCACGATTCCTCACCTCACTTTCAGCTGGCAGCCGTTGGGTCTTCTGAAATATGCGGTGGTTATAGATCCATTGCAGATCGATGGTTTGAGCTACACGGTGGATGGCCAGATACAAGACAGGTCGTTCCTGACTGCGGATGAACTAAGAGCCCTTTTATTTGATCTTCCGGTCAGTATTGAATTGCAGAATGTGGCAATCGGTAATTTCACATGGCGGCGCAATACCAGTAACTTTGCGCTTGATAGCGTGTCTGGCTCGGCAGCCTTGAATGGCGAAAGGCTGCAATTGTCTCAACTTGAATTGAGGCAAGGTGCGGCTGCAGCAAGCGGAGAGCTGCTGCTGGAGCGTTCGTTTGCAGCTGGAGGAAGTCTCCGCTGGCAAACCCGGATTGAAGACAGAGACTACAGTGGCGAGTTAACAATCGCCGGCAGTCTGCGGCAGCTCCAGCTCAATCATGTGTTTGCTCAACCCTTGCAGATAAACAGCAGTGGTGCACTTGCGCCGGGATTCCTGGCTGGTGCGGAGCTCAATTTTGATTTGCGCCATACTTTTATGTTGCTCGATCTTGCTTCATTTGGCCAGGAAGGTATTGTGCTGCAGCAGGGAGATATTGTTACAGCAGGCAACCCTGAGGCGATTTCTATTACCGGAATATTGCAGGCCCAGGTTCGCGAGCTGGAACCCTTGACGCTGAATCTAGCGCTGGCATATCAGCCTGCACTACTTACCTTTAATTCGCTTCAGCTCAACAGCAGTCAGATTGCCATTAGTGCAAGCGGAGCGTTGCAGCTAACACCCCAATCCCTGCAGCTCGACTGGACACTTGCCAATCTTGATCCTGGAGCTGCCTTGCCGAATCTGAGCCTGGCGGACGTTACAGGTGAAGGTTCAGTGGCAATGAGTAGTGGTGTTGAAGGTCAGCAGGTCACTGTCACGCTTTCGCGGCTTGAAGGTATGCTGAATAACCTGCCGCTCAGCATCAGCGGCATGCTGGAAGTAGGGGACTCGCAACTATCTGCACTGGACCTGCGAGCAAACAATGGCGCAAATATTTTAAGTGTCACAGGCACTGCCGCGGCGCAGGCACTTGCGCTCGACTGGCAACTGCAGGCACCGCAACTGCAGCAACTTTGGCAAGGACTCGATGGTGAGCTGGCAGGTCAGGGCAGCATTAGCGGCACGCCTGCTGCGCCAGAGGTTAATGGTCAACTTGATGGAACACAGATAAGTTTGCAGAACGATGGGAGTACTGTGTTTCTGCAATCCCTGCAGGTGTTGGCTGACGCCTCGCAAGCAGGTAATGACATAACTCTGAATATGGGTTCTGTCTCGGTACAAAGAGGGGGCGTTGCCCAGCCTATTCTGGAACAGGCCAGTATTTTTCTGACGGGAACTCCAGCACAACACACAGTGCGTGGAGCGCTGGCACTGACCTCAGCTGATGTCATGTTTGAAATGGAAAGTACTCTCAACAAAGGGAATTGGCGGGGAACGTTACAGAACAGCAGTCTCATCGGTAGTTACGGCAACTGGCAACAGGAAAGCGCAGTTGCGCTCGCCTACGAGAATGATGTTCTGACCGTTGCTGAAAGCTGCTGGAGCTATGTGCTGATCCGCACGTGTCTGCAGGGACAAAAAGCTGCAGGTTCAGGTTTGAACGCTAATCTTCAGCTACGCAACTTGCCGCTGGTGTGGCTTGATTCAGTTGCTGCTGAGTCAAGCCCGGTGCTGACCCCCAAGCCTCCGGCGTTACAAGAGTTGCAGGATGTTAAAGGTTATAGCCTGCCTCCTGGCCTGCAAGCTGAGGGTGATCTTGATGTGCAAATTAACGTCACAAATTTTTCAGGCGGTAGTTGGGATAGCCTGGAGATGGTAGTTCTGGCGGAAAACCCAGTACTGCAGGTTGATTTCGCTGGAGGCAATGCCGATGAAGGTGAACAGGTTGCAGTTGAACGCTTTAGCTTTACCGCCAATACCCTGCAAGTCAGCAATATCGCAGACGTCTGGTCGGGTGAGATGGATTTGCTCATCGTAAAACACACCCCAAGTGGAGATGAGTTGCAGGGTAATTTATCAGTGCAAGCAGCTATGACGCCCAACGAGGATCTTACCGGCGAACTTGTATTGAGCTTTAACGAACTGGGGTGGCTTGAATCCGTCGCTCCCCTCCTGAGCGAGCCCCACGGTGCATTGGATGGCAGGATCACAATAGCAGGAGTTAAATCTGCGCCGGTGTTGGCGGGTCGCCTGCAATTGACGGATGCCGGTTTCGCGCTACCGGATTATGGCCTTGTTATTACCGATCTGGAGTTGATGCTGCAGAACCTCGCCAATAACGAATTTGTCCTTGAGGGGAGGGCCAGCTCCGGTGACGGCACGTTAGCCTTGAGGACAGCCTTGAGTAATTTGTCTACTGAAGATCGCAAGGTAACTGCCGAGATTACCGGTACTGACTTCAGTGTTATCAATACAAGTTATGCGCGTGCCAATATCAGCCCACAGTTGCAACTCGCATTTGTCGACCAGGAACTGACAGTGTCAGGCGCAATTATCCTGCCACTGCTGGACCTCGATCTCGAAGCCATGTTTGCCACTGCAGGTCGCGATGGCGTAGACGTGTCGCGTGATGTAGTGGTCCTTAACGCGACTGATACAGACACTGTCGCGAGTGATCGCCAGACGATTGCTGTGCCGCTTCATGCAGATATTTCGTTACTACTCGGGGAAAGCGTCAGGCTGCGAGGTTATGGTCTCAACACCATGCTGAACGGTGAGCTCGCGCTTGAGCAGACTCCTTATCGCCCTGTACTGGTGTATGGTGAGTTGGGCATCCCTGAAGGTAGTTTCGAAATCTACAATCAGGTGCTGAATGCGCGCGATGGGCGCCTTATGTTTTTCGGCAACCCCGCCAATCCTGCGGTCGACATTCGCGCATTCCGTGAAACCAGTGATGCTGAAGTGGGTATGCAGTTGAGTGGCAGCATCAAAAACATGCAGGGAACACTCTATTCTTCGCCGGACCTGCCCGAAGATGAGATTCTCTCTCTGCTGATTGCAGGCAAGTCGTTCAACAATATAAATGCTCAGGATGGAGGAGCACTCTTGGGCGCCATTGCCAATTTTGGTTTCGATCGCAGCGCTGGATTGACCAGCAAGGTTAGCTCCAGGTTGGGCTTCGATTCGTTTGGTGTGGAAGGCGGTTCGACGTTGCAGGACAGTGCTCTGGGTCTTGGCAAATACATCACGCCGGATTTGCTGATGCGCTACAAGATTGGGCTGTTTGACCGTCAGTCGGCGCTCAGCATTGATTACAATCTCACGGAGCACATCAAACTCGAAGTGGAAACCGGCATCAGCCAGAGCGTGGATATAAGTTATACGATTGAAGCCGATTGAGCCGGGTTATTTTTTATCCAGCGTGAGTCCCATTATGGACTTCCCGAGGTTGTTGTCTTCGAGACGTAATTTCAGCGATAGATTAGTTTTGGAGTCAGCGTTTCTAAGCGTTTCATCGAGGCTGATCTTGCCCTGTTTGTAAAGCGTGTACAGTGCCTGGTCGAAAGTCTGGGTACCTTCAACGTCGCCTTTTTCGAGCGTCTGCTTGAGTGCGTTGATATCCGCTTTTTCGATAAGGTCGGATATGTAGGCTGACTTTAGCATAACTTCCACGGCTGCATGCCGTGCGCCATTCAGGCCTTTCACGAGTCGCTGCGAAACTACGGCGCGCAGGTTGAGGGAGAGATCGAGCAATAACTGCTTGTGTGCTGCTTCCGGGAAAAAATTCACGATGCGGTCAATGGTCTGGCTCGCATTGTTCGAATGCAGGGTGGAAAGGCAAAGGTGGCCAGTTTCAGCATATGCGATGGCAGCCTGCATTGTCTCGCGATCGCGGATTTCACCAATCAGGATTACATCCGGCGCTTCCCGCATGGCATTCTTCAGGGCGCTGCCATAGGTATGCGTATCTATGCCAACTTCGCGCTGGTCAACCACCGATTTTTTGTGTGCATGGTAATACTCGATGGGATCTTCAATCGTGAGGATATGGCCTGTAGTCCGTGAATTGCGATAGTCGATCATTGAGGCCAGTGTTGTGGACTTGCCAGAGCCGGTTGATCCTGCGATCAGAACCAGACCGCGGGGTTCCATGATCAATGATTTGAGGACAAGCGGTATGCCCAACTCTTCGATGGTTGGGATATTGGTCTTGATATAACGAATCGCCATCGAAACCTCACCGCGTTGCACGTAGAGGTTCACGCGAAACCTGCCTAATCCTTCCAGCGAAATCGCAAAGTTCAACTCAAGCTCAGATGCAAATTCGCGCTGTTGTTCCGCGTTGATGATGCCGTAGGCCATCTTTTTTACTTCGCCAGGGACCAGTGCGGTTTCGTTGATCGGCGCAACATGCCCTTCAATCTTGATATTCGGCGGAGCACCGGTACTGAAGAAAAGGTCGGACGCTTCCTGTTTGGCCATCATGCGAAGGTAGTCGTGGAGTACCATGGAGTGTTTCCGATGTGGTGAGAAGTTATTCCGGTAAAGTTAAGGTGAGGGCTTTTTGTTCAGGAGGATAGCAGTAAAGCGCTTCGGCACAACCCTGGTAAGTCAGCAACAAGTCTATAGTTGTGCCTGGTCTGGCATTAAGCACGGCGAACGGCAGGCGGATGAGTAGACTGTTGTAATAAACAGCAACCTCACCGAAAAATTCATCAGTGATTTTTGTTGCTTCGGGCAACTCAGGATTTATGGCGGTAGCGCCAACATTCTCTACCGCCAAGCTTTTCTGATACAGATAATAGCCCGGCGGCATTTCCCATTTAAGAACTATGCTGGTGTCGGCTTCGATAAAACTTGTGAGCGCAAAAGCCGAATCTACTGGAAGCACCTTGCTGTTCGTTTGCAGAATGGGGCGCTGACTCAAAGAGTTTTCAGCTGCGGGAGAGGTGTCAGAGTAGGTCTGGGGTAAATCTGCTGCCTGCAGCAAGGTACAGTTCAGGATCATCGCGGCCGCAACAGTGTGATGAACAGCTTTGCGGAAAAAAGCTGTTAGGCAGGGCTGCATGACTGCAACTTTCAGGATATGAGTTGCGGTTGTGTCAGCTGGCATTTCAGCCTTCGTAACGCTCAAAAAGCAGGGTGGCATTAGTGCCGCCAAAACCAAAGCTGTTGGACATGACAGCATCCAGCTTGATGTTGTTGATGGTCTCGCGCACGATCGGGATGTCTGCTACTACTGGGTCCAGATTGTCGATGTGGGCGGACGCAGCGATAAAGTTATTCTCCATCATAAGCAGGCTGTAGATAGCTTCCTGCACGCCGGCTGCACCTAGCGAGTGGCCGGTGAGGGACTTGGTGGAGCTGACATGGGGAATCTTCGTGCCGAAAGTCGCACGTACTGCTTCAATCTCCTTGACGTCCCCCACTGGGGTGCTTGTGCCATGAGTGTTGATGTAGTTGACGGGACGCTTGCTTGTTGCGATTGCCATTTCCATGCAGCGAGCCGCACCTTCGCCTGAAGGAGCTACCATGTCGGAGCCATCGGAAGTCGCGCCGTAACCGGTAAGTTCGGCATAAATTTTTGCGCCCCGCGCGAGCGCATGGTCCAGAGCTTCTATTACCAGCACGCCGCCGCCGCCGGCTATTACGAAGCCATCGCGGTCAGCATCGTAGGCGCGCGAGGCGCGGCCGGGTGTTGCGTTGTATTTGGTGGACAGGGCACCCATCGCATCGAACATGCAACTGAGGGTCCAGTGTTCGGCTTCGGCGCCACCGGCAAACACCACATCCTGCTTGTTCAGCTGAATCAGTTCCATTGCGTTGCCAATGCAGTGAGCGCTCGTGGCGCAGGCAGAAGAGATGGAATAATTTACGCCGCGGATATGGAAAGGTGTGGCAAGACAGGCGGAAACCGTACTACCCATGGTGCGAGTAACGCGGTAGGGTCCAATACGCTTGAGGCCTTTTTCCCGCAGGATGTCTGCGGTTTCTACCTGATCCTGAGTTGAGGAGCCGCCGGCCCCCATGATGATGCCTGTACGATTGTTGGATACTTGATCGGGGGCGAGCATGGAGTCTTCGATAGCGCGGTGCATGCCAATGTAACCATAGGCTGCAGCCGCACCCATGAAGCGCAAGTCCTTGCGATCAATAAACTGGGTGAAGTCCATGTCGACTGCGCCAGCTACATGGCTGCGCATGCCGCGTTCTTCATATTCGGGACGATAAACGATGCCGCTTTTTCCCTGTTGCAGAGATTCCAGTACAGTTTGCTTGTCGGTTCCGATGCAAGAAACAATACCCATCCCTGTAACTACAACTCGACGCATTTGTTACCTCTCTAAATGCACCAGTCCTTTGCCTCTGGCATAGGCTGGCTGATGACTGTTTATTGCACCAGACTTTATGGCGCCAGAGTCTAGGGCGCCAGACTTTCTTCAGGCATGAACAAACCTACCTTGAGACCTTTTGCAGTATAGATAACCTTGCCATCGACAGACACCTCGCCATCGGCAATACCCATTACCAGCTTGCGCTCAATCAAGCGTTTTATTTCAAGTTCATAAACTACTTTTTTGCAGCTTGGCAGAATCTCGCCACTGAATTTGACTTCGCCGCAGCCCAAGGCGCGGCCTTTACCAGGATTGCCGCGCCAGCCGAGATAAAATCCTACCAACTGCCACATGGCATCGAGGCCGAGGCAGCCCGGCATGACAGGATCACTTTCAAAATGGCAGGCAAAAAACCAGAGGTCTGGATTGATATCAAGCTCGGCAAGAATCCGCCCCTTGCCATCCTTGCCACCAGTGGTGTTGATGTCGACGATGCGATCCACCATCAGCATGTTGCCTACCGGCAGGCGTGCATTGCCGGGGCCAAACATCTTGCCGTGGCCACAACTCAATAGCTCGTCACGGGTATAGCTGCTCTGGGGTTTGAAAACAAAATTCATCATAAATACGGGCTGCTACTGCTAGTACAGCTCTCTGTAAAAAGGGGGACAGTATATAGTGATAAATACACTGAAGCCCTAATATTTTCTACTGGAATCTGGCTATAATCCCTGCACTTAACATTGTTAACTTATTAATTTTGCAAAAGGATTTTACAGAAGCATGCTTGTTCCTGTCATTCTGGCGGGTGGGGTCGGTTCGCGCTTGTGGCCAGCTTCCCGAGAAGCCTATCCAAAACAGTTTTTAACCTTTGCCGCCGGAGCTTCGCAGGCCACCCTGTTCCAGCAGAGTCTGCTACGGCTCAAGGGTTTGGCTGGCCTCGCCCCGCCTGTGGTGGTTTGCAATGTCGAGCACCGCTTTCTGGTCGCGGAACAATTGCGTGAGTTGGGCATTGTAGATGCGACGATTATCCTCGAACCCGTGGGGCGCAATACTGCTCCTGCCGTTGCGCTTGCTGCGCTAGCGGCACGTGCTACGCATGCTGACCCTATCCTGCTGGTGCTGGCTGCCGACCATGTTATCAATGACGTAAACGCTTTTCAGGCGGCGCTGAAGACCGGTCGCGAATTGGCGAGCGGGGATGCACTGGTTACCTTTGGCATTGTCGCTACCAGGCCGGAAATCGGCTACGGCTATATCCGCCGGGGTGCCGTCTCTGGCGGTGCTTACAAGGTACAGGGTTTCGTCGAAAAACCGCATCTGGAACTGGCGCAAACCTATCTGGATAGCGGCGAGTATTACTGGAACAGCGGCATGTTCATGTTTTCAGCGCAAGCTTTTTTGCAGGAGTTGCAGAAGTACGCGCCTGAAATGCTACTTTGCTGCGAATCTGCCTGGCGGGCAGGCCAGGCAGATCTGGATTTCAAGCGTATTCCACTGGAGCTCTTTCAAAACTGTCCCGCCAATTCGATCGACTATGCAGTGATGGAACATACTGCAGCAGCAGTAGTGGTGCCGCTCGATGCGGGCTGGAATGACCTGGGTGCCTGGTCCGCTGTTTGGGAACAGGGCCCTCACGATGCGGACAATAATGTCTGCAAAGGTGATGTTCTGTTGCATCAGGCCACCAACTCCTTCGTCCATGCTGAATCCCGTCTGGTTACACTGGTGGGAATGGACAATACCGTAGTGGTGGAAACCAGTGATGCGGTGCTGGTCGCCAACAAATCGAGCGTACAGGACGTAAAAGAAATAGTGCGGAAGTTGAGCGCATTGAAACGCCCTGAAGCAAGCCAGCACCTGAAGGTGTATAGACCCTGGGGTTCCTACGAAAGTTTGGTTGAAGCGCCGGGCTTCAAGGTGAAGCGGATTATCGTCAGCGCTGGTGCGGCTTTGTCCTTGCAGTTACATCATCAACGTGCAGAACACTGGATTGTCGTGCAGGGTGTCGCAACAGTTACGTGTGGCGAGCGCCGCTTTGAATTGCAGCAGAATCAGTCAACCTACATTCCTGTCGAAACAAGGCACAGGCTCGAGAACAATACCGATGCGCCAATTATCCTCATAGAAGTACAATGCGGCGCTTATCTGGGTGAAGACGATATTGTGCGCTTTGATGATATTTACGGTAGAAATGGCTAGAAATGAAAGGCTAGAAATGAAAGGCTGAGAATGAAAGGCTGAGAATGAAAG
>CAIYIP010000063.1 GCA_903926285.1 uncultured Gammaproteobacteria bacterium | reverse complement strand
CTAGTCGATCCAGGTATCGTTTCTGACACCAATGGTATCGATCACCAGCGTATCGCCTGACCACTGTGCCGATGAATAACCCTGCCATGACGGCGTCGGATCATCAGGCAAGGGCCGTGCGTCGGTGAATACCTGGCGGTAGCCCGCATTCATTTCATTGAGTACCACCATAAGCTCCGGCGTGTGGACGAACTTCAGCAGATGCGGCAGCCCATAAGCGCGGAGAAAGTTGTCGGGCAGGCAACGTATATGGGGATCGTCGATGGCGAGATTTGCCGTACGTTCTTCAACAATGGGGACAAGCCAGGCTTGATAGGGCAAACCGTCTGGCATGTCGACACCGAGGTTCGCCATGTGGCGCGAGGTTGAAAGGCTGTCGGAGCTGCTGGGAGTTACCTCTCCCGCCGGTGTGCGATCAGAAATCCAGATGCCCGATAGATCGGGCTTGCCGTTCGGCAACTGGGGTGCCGGGGCGGCCATGTCGACTTTGCCATCAACTCTTGGCACTCCCGCTGTTGGTACGTTAAGCCACTGGGCGAACATTGGAGGTGAAGCAAGGGACAAGCCGAGAATCACGCAGAGAGTAGGGCGAAGAAGGGGCACTGTACAATTTCCTCTGAAGTTGATTTTCCGTGTCTGGTAAAACAGCAAGGTTCCACACTTTATATTAGTCTGCGGCTTATTGTCCAAAATCGCGCAGCCACAGGATCTGGGATAACCGGGTGCCGGCCTTCACCTTTATAGTGTGATTGGGTTGCCGTTGAGTTCTTAACTTGGCCGCAGGCTCTTGGAAGTTCATCTTCCGCTCATGAGGAGTAATGCAAAAATGGGAAAAAAATAAAAAATGTAAAAAAAATGGGATAAAAAAAATGGGACAGCCACTTTTCCTACCCTTTTCCTACCGCTCGGTATAGTTCAGTCGTCCGCAGTTACGGCACTATAGGGCTAGTGCGGTCGATTAGGGTATTGCCGCCGCCTATCATCAACTCGTCTGCCAGGTTGCCGTCCTGGCAAAGGAATTGGAAGGTTTCCTGATCCGGCGTCCAGTTCACCAGCATGCCGGTCTTCCAGGTGGCAGTATAGGCGCCGGGGTCATCCACGATCATTTCGTAACTGAGCGTATCAAAATCCAGCCGGGTGATGCGTTCTACGAGATGCAGTTTCATGGTGTTGGGAATCCCGCGCGAGTCGATCCAGCCCCGCTCATTAAAACCGACCGTGTCGATGACCAGTGTGTCGCCTTCCCAGTGGCCAATCGAATGGCCGCCGTAGCTTGGGTCAAGATCGGTTGGGTGCGGGCGGTTGTCCAGGTAGATCGTGCGGAAGCTGTGCGAACCGCCTGTGTGGAAGAGGTACATGCGTTTCTCTTCCGGCACCTGCACGATGTCGATGCCGTACGGGATTGACATGTTGCGCATGCCACCGCTGGGCTTGCAGCGCCCATAGGGTTCGATTTCATGCTCCAGGCGGTACATGTACAGCGCCTCGGCCCAGGGCTGGAACGGTACTGCGCTGAACAGTGGTTTGAGGTTAAGCGGGTTGCTGACATTCGGGCGGCCACCGCGGTCGCGCAGTGCCAGCTGTGCGTCAGTTTCGGGAATCATCGACCGTGTATCGCTGCGGCTCCACGTACCCGTTTCACCGGGCGGTGCTCCCAGGTTCACTTCGCCGTTGGGCAAGCGCGGGACAGAACGAACGCTGGCGCTTTGCTGGGCTAGCAGTGGCTGCGTCAGCACTGATATGACAAGCAAAACTGATAACAACCGCGTAGTTCCAAAAGGTTGACCTCTCATGGTGTAGCCCTCGTATGTAATGGCTGAATCAGGGTATTTCGTTACTTACTGCAGTATTAGGCCTGGCGCGCCGACCGTGCGATAAGGTCGAGCAACCAGGATCACATCGGTGAAGATCTGCGAATCAAGACTAACACAGGTTCTATTCCGACCATGGGTCCGGGCGGTACGGGTGAAGGGAGCTAACGGTTAGGCCAGTGGAAGAGGGTAGAATCTAAATGTGGCTGTCCCATGTGAGCATCTTCATTCACCTGACCAAGTGCTGTTCGTGACGGCCTGTTTGCATGCAAAGTGCCTTTCGTTCAATCAGTCGTTGTTTTCGTCTTCGTTATCCTCGTTGTCACCAGTAACAGCTTCTAAGGCGGCCCCGCCCAGTTTGACGGGTACAGTTACCACTGCTGTGGCTACTGCCACTGTCGCCCCTACAGCGGCGCCAACAGCAGTGGCAACACAACCTGACAATAACAGACTGAGAAAACAGCACAGCAACCTCATGTAAATATCCGTTCGTTATCGGAGTGGAGACGAAGTATAAAGCCCCAACCCATTTAGTCCACTTGTGGACCTCTAGTGGCCAACTAATTCCGGACGGTAAAGTAGAGAGGGGGGTGAAATGAGGGTGAAATGGGACACCCACTTTCCGACCCACTTTCCGATGAAATGGACCCCCGCTTTTCATGGTGAAATGGGGTGAAATGGGACACCCACTTTCGGTGTTAGGCCTGCCGCGCCGACCGTGCGATAAGGTCGAGCAACCAGGATCACATCGGTGAAGATGCGCGAATCAAGACTAACACAGGTTCTATTCCGACCAGGGATCCGGGCGGTACGGGTGAAGGGAGCTAACCGTTAGACCACTGGAAGAGTGGTAGCATCTAAATGAGACTGTCCCGTGTGAGCCCTCTCCGAGTACCATCATCCCAGGAGGCAAACCCATGACAACGCACAATGACAACAACAGAAAGTGGACTGACTGGTCCATCAACCTTAAGGTGTGGAAGATTCTGGCCGTGCTGATCATCCTGCCGGTGCTGACACTCTGGATGCTGATCGTCCACCAGGAAGATGAAATCATTGCCCTTACGCGTAATGACATGGTGGTGGATCCGGCGGGCAACCGCACCTGGTATGGTACCTTTTTTAACACAGACGACATCCCCTATCGCGATCTGGGGGTAACGGTGCATTTCCTCGACAGCAATGGCCAGACCGTGAGCAAAGTCGAGGCCGAAACCGACGAGTTACCGGCCGGGAGCGGCATTGACCTGCAGTCCGTTCTGCCCCCGGAAGCCGTAAATCTGCGTATCTATTCGGTACGGTGGCGTAATGACAGAACCGCAACCATGTTAGGCCCCTTCCGGGAACCCTGGGAGTTTGGTTATCTGATGGTCGACTCGGGCAAATGAATTTGCCCCTCTTCCTTGTGAAGTGTGGGTGAAATCGGCCCCGCTTTTCACGAGCCACATACCAGACTACACGCTCAACGAAATCAGAGTGGCAGCCAACAAAGCCTGGGTTATGAGCGATGAGCGATTCGAGCTCCAGATTGAACGGTAACTCGGCTACCCGATTCCGCCCTTCAAGCAGGGCGGAAACAGAAGATCAAATTTGAACACGAAAGATGGGATCAAGTTGCTCTGAATCTTTCACTGCTGGAACTCCGGCGTCATCTCCTCGCATACCTGTGCCTCGAACGGGGTTTCCGCCAGGTACATCTCGTCATAATTCTCGTAGGGCACGGCGAGATAGATAGGGTCAGTGACGCTGTATTCGCGCTTGAGCGCCAGTTTTGCCGCATCGAGCGAGAAACGTTCCACAATGTGCAATTGGGCACTGCTGCGGGTCGGGGGCGAGAGCACGCCCGGCTCGAAGCCAATGGTATCGACTACCAGCGTGTCGCCTTCCCAGTTGCCGATGGAGTGGCCTGCGTAACTCGGTGTGATGTCGGCCGGATGTGCTTCCATGCCGACATGGATGCGGCGCTTGAAGTTATAGAGGCCGTAGGTGATGTCGATGACTTTCTCACCTTCCGGAGTAGTGGTCTGCACGAACTGGTTGATCGGCCAGTCGGCGGTCCAGTCACGGACCAGGCTCGTGGGTTTGCAGGCGAACCAGGGGTTGTCCTGCGGCGAGCGGCTGTCGAAGGCCTTGGCTGCTGCCTCACCAATGGGGGTGCGCACTATCCGTCCTCCCCGGGGTGGCTGCTGAGCTTGTAACTGCTCGCGGGTGATCTTGCCGCTCGCGACATCAGCCGAGAGGCTCGCCGGGATCATCAAACGCTCGCCTTCAGGCGAGATTGTCAGCAGCATCTGCTCCACCGCCCAGTCGCCGCTGATGTTGAGCTGGCCATCGGCCAAGCGAAGCGGGCGATTGGACGTGTCGACAGGCTGGACGGTACTCAGCGTATCGTTGCGGCCCATTTCGGCGGAACCGTCAATCGAGAAAGTTTCGATGTAACAAGCCCCGGGATCGTCGCGATGCGGATGCCCCTTGAGTTCGACGTGTGCTCCCACCTTGAACATTTCAGCCGACCAGCCCGAACGTTTGATCAAGGTGGCAGCGCGCATTTCGCAGCGCAAGTGCTGGATGCTGCCATCAGCTTTTGTTACATCCAGTTCCATGTAGGAATGCGGATTGACGAGATTCATCTTGGT
>CAIYIP010000062.1 GCA_903926285.1 uncultured Gammaproteobacteria bacterium | reverse complement strand
GTCTTTATCGGCACTCGGCACCTTGCTGCGATCCAGCAAACCGATTTGCACCAGATATTCAGGGGTAATCGACAAGGCTATGGTGTCGCCAATTGCTTCATGGAAACCATCGTTGGCGCCGTTCAGATGCAGATAACTCAGTTTGTTGTATGCACGCTGATAATAGTTATGGCCAAGCTCGTGATGAATTGTGACAAAGTCGCTACTGTTCACCTTGATACACATCTTGATGCGCAGGTCGTCAACCTGATCCACGTCCCACGCTGACGCATGGCACACCACTTCGCGATCCTGTGGCTTCAAAAACTGCGAACGTGTCCAGAACGTTTCCGGCAATGGCACAAAACCCAGCGATGAGAAAAAACCTTCACCAATTTTAACCATGCCTTGTTCATCGATATTTTTCGCCTGCAGTAACGCGCCAATGTCGTAACCCAATTCACCAGTACCCGGCGGTGCCACCAGGTCATAAATTTCGCCCCATTCCTGCGCCCACATATTGCCCAGCAAGTCCGCACGAATCGGCCCGGTTTTGCTTTGAATCGCATCACCGTAATGTTGATTCAATTTATTGCGAACGTAGGTATGCAGTTCAGCATAGAGCGGTTGCACGTCTTGCCAGAGTTTGTCGATCAACCTGGCAAAGTCGTCTGCAGGCATGTCGTAATTGGAACGCCACATGGCGCCCACATCGGCAAAGCCCAACTCCTTCGCACCTTCGTTTGCTATGGCCACCATGCGCGCATAGTCATCTTTCATCGGCGCTCCCACCTGGTCGTGCCAGCTTGTCCACATCTCCTGCAACTCGGCAGGATTACGATTGGTGCCCATCGCCGCTTCAATATCCGAGCCGCTGATTTCTTGCCCTTGTAAGGTGCCTTTACCCTTGCCGTAATCGCTATTGAGTTTGGTCGCAATTTCGTTGAGTTCGGTGGCAGCACCCGGAGTGGTCGGTGCTGGCAACACGAGGCCACCACGCAGCACATCAAGCTTGCGCCTGCTTTCAGCAGCCAGATCAGCAACATCACGATATTTCGCAGCCTCCAGTGCATATTGCACCGACAGCTCCGTGCCCTCTGCACCGTATTTGGCGGACAGCGCATCGGTGTCCTCGGTAATGAAGGTGTTATTGATCCACGCCACGCGGGAGGCATCCACCGAGAACTTCAGCAAGGTTCTCTCGGCACTGGCGATAAAGGCTTCGGCATCGGCCACGGTGGGTTGAGTCGTTTGCGCCTGGGACTGCACGGCGACTACGACAGACAATACCAAAGCACGAAGTTTGAAATTATGTAAATTGCGTTTCATAAATGTTCCTGGACTACTTCCATTTGAAGTTTTATGAGGAGCGTATTTGCCGCCTTGATGACCATATCAGTCTATGCAGATAGTAGTGGCATACTTGGAGAATACAAGCAGGGCTGGACGAAAATAACGGTTAAACCGGGCGACGTGATCACGGGAGTTGATTATCAATTTCGCGACGGGCAAAAAATTATCCGGCTCGAAAAGGTGACCTGCGCCGACGGCAAAGAGTTCAGCGTTTACGGTCGCTAAAAAACGCGTGGCGGATACCGTCTTGATTCGCTAGCGGCATCTGACACGAATTCAAAACGTGTGAATCACACTAAACTGCAACTGGCCCTTGCCCGCCGCGTCCAGCTCCTGCTGCATGTACCCGAACTGAAATCGCATTGTATCCGTGAGGCTGTAGCCCAGCGCGACATAAGCACGATTGCGGTCGAAGTAATCCACTTTCCGGTTCCTGCCAATATCCTGTTCAAGATTGAGAAAAAACTCGTTCGACAGCGCGAGGTAGATCGCACCTTTCCCGAGCGTGTCCTGGTTGAACGGATAATTAAAACCGATCAAATAACGGAGCCGGGTGCGCAAATCCTGGTTATCGACATCACGTTGTTCGAGGCGCAGACGATGTGTCATGAAGCCTCTTGCGCCGATGCGCTGCGGTATCAGCGCTTCCTGATACACACGCTGCTCTTTTGTTTTTGTGCTGCTCGGGCC
>CAIYIP010000061.1 GCA_903926285.1 uncultured Gammaproteobacteria bacterium | reverse complement strand
TTCATGGGGAAGCCTGGCGTTCAGCGCTATTAATTAATTTCCCGCGTCATTCTTGGCCAAATAGAGGCACTGCTTGGACTGAGCTCAAAATCTGAATGTATACCTGAATTTCACACTCAGTTCGGCGGTCGCTGACACAAACGAATTATCCTTGTCCTTATCCTGCAGGTTGTAGTTGAGCACGATGAAACCTTCCTGCCCCGCCTTGGGTATCCACTGCAAACGTGTGTTGATACCAAGCTCCTCCGACAAATTGTCGTATTGCAACAGGCTCACCCAAAACAGCGTCGACGAAAAGGCCACTTGAGTCGACAGGCTCGTCAACCGTGTAATGAAGTCACCTTGTGGCAATTCGATGTTGTTCCAATCGTAACTCGTCGACATGACAAAATAGCGCGACTGGATCCACGTGAGCGACGCATTGATGTTGTTGCGGCTGCCGTTGTAGAAATCGCCAGTTGTGTAGGCAAGCCCGCCGGAAAATTCGCGCTGGTTGGCGGTGTTGAAGCTGGCAGTAATTTCATCGAATTCGTAATCACCCGGCAGCATCTGCACTTGACGGCCAGGCTCCGAATACAGCGTAAACGGGGTTAACACAACTTCCTTGTTCTGCTGATAACGCAACCCGGCACGGTCGCGTGTGTTTGCCTCGAGCTCCAGCAGGCGAAATGAAAGTACCTGGCTTTGTAGTCCGCCATCAATCACGTTGATGCGCTGGGCATCAAGGCCGACGTAAGCCGTTTGCAGAAAACTGTCGCTGAAGAAATGGGTGTAACCGGCATCGGCGATATAGTCGCGGATGTTTGCACGATTGATGTAACCCATCGCCGGATTGAAATTACGCTGCACTTCCTTGAAGCCGAAGCCGCCGCGCAATCCAGTATTGTTTGGTGAACGCAAACCAAAGCCGTAAGCAGCATCGTCCTGCGCACGACCCGGCGTATCCGATACCTGGTACCACGCGTCGCTTTCAATTACACGGCCGCTTTGCAGCCGCGTATTCAAATAACGGAAATCTGCGCCGAATACGGAATTATCAATATTGGACGCCGGATTGCCGTCGGTCACAATAAAACCCACGCTCGATTCTTCGAGCACGTTGGCGGACATCCGCGCGATAAACAGATTGGAGGCGTTGACGACATTAAACTCATCCTGCCGGATCGCAAGTGTGCCGATGTTCCAACGACCAACACGACCACTCACGCGTGTACCGTATTCGATATCAACCGGCGCACCCGTCTGGCTCAGACCAAGCTTGCGCGAAAAATACGGCCGTGCGTTTTCACTTGCGCCTCGCGACACAGCGTTGTTGCCACCGCCGCCGATATTGCCGAACTGGAACAGGTCAGAATCGTTGAGGAAAAAATCGCGTTTCTCGGGAAAGAACAGATTGAAACGTGTGAGGTTTACCTGGCGGTTATCAACTTCGGTTGCAGAAAAATCGGTGTTGATCGTCAACGCTGCGTTGAGTGAAGGTGTCAGACGGTAGAACGCATCCAGTGACGGATTCATGTTGGTGTCGTTAATGTCGGGGTTGAAGCGCGACTGCCGACTCAGGGAAACGGATGGCACGATATCAAGGCCAACACCTTGGTCCATGCCACTCATGCCCGTCATCTCACCGGCAATGCTGGGATTGTAAGTACGGTTGTAGGACACCCACGCCATTTCTTCACCACGGCGCCGGATGCCGCGGCCAAAATTGAAACCCCAGGTTTCTATGTTCGGGTCAAACGGCAGCGACTTGAACGGAATTTCCAGCTCGGCTGTCCAGCCGTTGTCATCAGAACTAGCCGCCGTATCCCAGATCGTGGACCAGTCACCGGAGAATGCGCTCACACTCTGATACAGCGCATCGTGGCGCACACCGTTGAGGTTGGTTTCGAAGCGATAACCGGTGCGGCGCGTATTAAACGGATCGAGTATCACGACCAGCCTGTCGTCGCCACCAAGGCCCTGGCCATGGCGAATAGTTGGTGCGGCAATCAACGCCGGATCGCTATCGGCCATACGCGCACCAATGTAAAGCGCGTCGTCATCGTACAACACATAAACTTCGGTGGGTTCAGAAGGCGAGGAGCCATCGCCGGGGCGTATCTGGTGAAAATCCGTGATGGGTTCGGCTTGCTGCCAGACGGACTCATCCATCCGACCATCAATAACAGGACGAGTAGTTACCCGCACTGCACGCAATTGTTTCGGACCAACAGAAATAGAAGGCGCATCAGTCTGGGCATTGGCCTGGGAGGAGAAGAGGATAAGCGTTGTTATTGTGAGCCAGAACAGCTTGGTCATGCGTTTACTTCCCTGCTGGTAAAAATAGGGGATTGTAATTGATTCGTATACTTTGAGTCATAGCAGGAGCTGCAGAAAGTTGCTGCGCTCAGGTTGTTACCCATCAGAGACAGCCATACGTGATGTCTAATTGCAGTACTTTGAAATACATTCGTTGCGGAGGGTGACTACGCGCGAGGTATACACCCGTCTACAGAACTTGTGCAGGGAGCCACTTCAGCCATACCCACTCATCAATGGATAAAGCCGAAGCTGATGAACTGATTGCTGATTCCGGAGAAGCAGAAAAAGTTCCGGAGCGGCTTAACAGGAGTACCCGGCAGTCAAACTGACATCGCCAATACCGAAGATTCCGGGGGCCACGCAAGTACGTCCCTGTAGCTTATGTTCGCACCCATGCGAACAATTCCCCTGCACTTTCATGGGAAAGGCCCTTGGTCAGGACCATTCGACTTTGCCCTCCAAAGTACTTGACAATACTTTTTCCGCCCATCAATGTGCATCGCCATGCGTAACCCCAACACTTCCACCAAAACCTCCGCGCCCGTGTCTTTGCATCAGCATGCAGAAGACAATCTCAAATACATTCGTGATGCAATGGAAAGTGCGACATCCTTTACCGGCGTCTCCGGCAAGGGTTATGTCTTTGCCGGTATTTCCGCGCTCGCTGCAGCCTGGCTGGCAGCACAGCAAACAAGTACTACTGCATGGCTCGGTGTGTGGATGGCAGAACTGGTTCTTGCAGCTGCAGCAGCTCTGGCGATGACTGCTTTTAAAGCCCGCAGCCAGGGCAGCTCACTCTGGTCCTCCAATGGCATAAAACTCCTGCTCGCGTTTCTTCCGGGTATGATGGCTGGTGGCATTTTTACTCTCACACTCTATATTCGGGGCGACCTCACCCTTCTGCCCGGCATCTGGATGTGCCTGTATGGAGCCTCGGTAATGACAGCGGGTGTACATTC
>CAIYIP010000060.1 GCA_903926285.1 uncultured Gammaproteobacteria bacterium | reverse complement strand
CAGATACCAACCCATCGGCAATTGGGCGAACAGTAAATACAGCGGAACTGCAGCCAGAGTACCAAACGTACCCGGCGCAAACGGCGCAGCTCCACTACCAAGGCCAAAAGCCAGAAAATGAATCGGATTGCGAAAAACTGAAGGCGGAGCAGAGGCTCTTGTCATGTCGTGACACCAAAATGGTCGTAACCCTTGTGAGTAATTTGTATAGCCTGGCCCTCGGCATCCAGCACCAGTACGCCGCTGCCAGCCAGCACACTACCAATGTGCGTAACAGGAACGTTTACTGCTGACGCGGAGGCCATTATCTGCTCATGCTTGTCTGCCGACGCAGTAAACACCAGTTCATAATCATCACCGGCAGTCAGCGCAAGCAGCAGGGCTTCTGCCCTGGTTTTGCAATCGAGCAGAACTGGAGCAAGCGGAATGGCTTCCGCTTCAACCACAATCTGCACCTGACTCTGCAGCGCGACATGAGCAAGATCAGCGAGCAAGCCATCAGAAACATCCTGCGCAGCATGGGCGATATCGCGCAAGGCTTCGCCCAGGCTCAAGCGCGGCTCGGGCAAATAATAAGCTGCTTCAAGCTCGTTTATTTGTGATGGCGTTGCTGCTGGCAAAGCTCCCTTTAACCAATCCAGTGCGAGCCCTGCCTTACCCGTGGTGCCGGATACATAAACCGCATCTCCGGGTTTTGCACCGCTCCGCGGCAAGGCTTTGCCTGTCGGCACGAGGCCATGCACCTGGATACATATCTGCAAAGGGCCGCGCGTGAGATTGCCACCAAACAAGGGACATTGATATTTGTGCGCACTCAAGCGCAAGCCTTGGGAAAAATCCGCGAGCCAGTTTTCGTCGACAGAAGGGAGAGTTAAGCCCAGCGTAAAACCCAGCGGCTTTGCACCCATTGCCGCAAGATCACTGAGATTTACCGCAAGCGCGCGTTGCGCAAGTAATTGCGGATTGGCCTTGAGCGGAAAGTGTACGCCTTCAACAAGAACATCCATCGAGACCGCCATCTGTTGTCCGGCAGGCACCGACAACAGAGCACAATCATCACCAATGCCGAGCGGAATATTGGCGTGCGTCGCATCCGCGCAAAGCCCGCTCTGCTGAAAATACTGCTTGATGATGGCGAATTCAGAGAGTGGCATTGGGATGGCCTGAAGGATTCATATCCATTTTGCCCTCTGGCGCGGACTGTTAAGCAGGCAAGCGTAATTCAACTTTGCGCAAGAAGCGTGCTGCCTTGTCGAGAATGCCGTTGATGTATTTGTGGCTTTCCGCCGCGCCGTATTTTTTTGCGAGCTCGACATATTCGTTGATCACGACTTTGTACGGCACATCAATGCGCTTGCCGAGCTCAAACATACCAAGGCGCAGAATTGCAGTTTCGATTGGATCGAGATGCCGCAGTTCGCGATCGAGCATTGGCTCGTAGATGGCATCGAGTTTCGCCGCTTCTGCAGCGACAGTAGTAATAGCCTGACTAAAAAATTCCCAGTCGACTTTTTTGCCGTTATCGGCGCGATACTCGGCTTCAATTTGCTCGGGCGGGTAACCGGACATCTGCCATTGGTAGATTGCCTGCACGAGCAGGTCGCGGGCGCGTTTGCGATGGGATATCGGTATATTGCCGCTGGCTTTTGACATCAGTTTATAACCTATCAGGACTGCAGCTTGCGCAGCAAGCTGCAGAGTTCAATCGCCGTCATCGCTGCATCGGCGCCCTTGTTGCCTGCTTTTGTGCCGGCTCGTTCAATCGCCTGTTCGATCGTATCGACAGTTAATACGCCAAACACCACCGGAAGGTCATGATTCATACCCACTTGGCCAAGACCCTTGGCGCATTCACCTGCGACATAATCGAAGTGTGGTGTGCTGCCGCGAATTACCGCACCAAGTGCAATGATGGCTGAAAATTTGCCGGATACGGCTGCCTGTTTGGCAATCATCGGCAACTCGAAGGCACCGGGCACTTTGATAATCGTGATATTTTTTTCCGACACGCCATGGCGCACGAGTGTATCAATCGCGCCTGCCTGCAGGCTGTCGACGATGAAACTGTTGAAGCGCGCAACAACAATTGCAAACGTCGCATTGCTTGCGCTGAAATCGCCTTCGATGGTGCGGATGTTAGTCATGACGGGTTCCTGCTGCTTCTGTAATCGCTACTTTTATAATCAGAGTTCACGGGGAATATATTCCACCACTTCCAGATCAAAACCTGAGATGGCGTATTTGGTCGGGTAACTGAGCAGCCGCATCTTGCCGACTCCCACGTCACGCAATATTTGCGAACCTGTGCCGACGGTCAGATAACTGCCGTGCGGAGCTGGCATCACAGCGCCTCTGTCGGTTTTTTTGTGAAACTCAGCCAGCTGTTCGGTTACTTCACCGCTGCCTTTTTCATTGGCCAATACTACCACAACCCCCTTGCCTTCCTGGCTGATGCGGGCCATCGACTGATGCAGCGACCAGCTCGGCCGACGCGGATTCGCAACACCGAGCAAATCACGAATCGTGTCGGTCACAAGCACACGCGCGAGCACCGGTTCATTCGCATCAATCTTGCCTTTGACGAGCGCAAGGTGAGTCAGGTTACCGTCCTTGTAGAGATCGCGATAACAATAAACCGTGAAATCGCCATGTTCGGTGGGTAGGTGATACTGATGTGTGCGTTCAATGGTTTTCTCGGTCGCAATGCGGTAATGGATCAAGTCCATGATCGTGCCGATTTTCAAATTATGCTCAAGCGCAAATTTTTCGAGATCCGCGCGGCGCGCCATCGAACCATCGGGGTTCATGACTTCGCAGATAACTGCAGCTGGTGTGAGTCCGGCAAGGCGCGCCAGATCGCAACCGGCTTCAGTATGGCCAGCACGGCGCAACACACCACCTTCTTTCGCCATGACCGGAAAAATATGGCCGGGCTGGATCAAGTCGGATGGTTTGGCAGCAGGAGCCACCGCAGCCTGTATCGTACGAGCACGATCAGCAGCAGAAATGCCGGTAGTTACGCCAGCAGCGGCTTCTATCGATGTCGTGAAATTACAGCCGAACGGCGTTTGATTGCTGTGCACCATCGGCGCGAGATTCAACTGTTTGCAGCGGTCCTGGGTCAACGTGAGGCAGATCAGGCCACGCGCATGGGTCGCCATGAAGTTGATGTCCTGCGGCCGTATCATGTCGGCGGCTATCACAATGTCGCCTTCATTTT
>CAIYIP010000059.1 GCA_903926285.1 uncultured Gammaproteobacteria bacterium | reverse complement strand
CGTCAGTTTGGATGTAGAGAAGTCTGCTTTAGCTCCACCGCCAATATCATCCCCGGCAACTGCGAGTGAGTAGCTGAGGGTTGCTGCAAGCGCCAGTGTTGCCATCTCGGCGGTCAGTTTGGATTTTTTCATTGCCATCAATGGTCGCAAGCAGGCAAAACGGACTTCTGATTTAATTGAGATTTTATTAATCGGTAAAAAGGGCGAAGTTCATGGTTAATAAAAACAGGTGTTGGCGCTGCCAGACACTGGAAATTAATGAACATTAAAGCCGAACTGCAGCTTCCGGAATTTCCAGCGGGCTGGTGACAGGGCTCAAGTCACAGCCCTGCCTCTTATCTGACTTTCTTTTTCAGCATTTTGTTGAGGTAGTGCCCGGTATATGAGTGCTTCATTTTGGCCAGTTGTTCCGGTGTTCCCGTAGCAATTATTTCACCGCCACCGTCGCCGCCTTCCGGACCGAGGTCTACTACCCAGTCCGCCGTCTTGATCACGTCGAGGTTGTGCTCAATCACCACAATCGTGTTGCCTTCATCGCGCAGCTTGTGCAGCACCTTGAGCAATTGCTTTATGTCGTGAAAGTGCAGTCCGGTGGTGGGTTCGTCGAGAATATAGAGCGTCTGCCCGGTGTCGCGTTTTGACAGTTCACGCGCGAGTTTTACGCGTTGGGCTTCGCCACCCGACAAGGTGGTTGCTGCCTGGCCGAGGCGAATGTAGGAAAGCCCCACTTCCATCAAGGTCTGCAGCTTACGGGAGATAGCTGGCACGGCATCGAAGAAATTGCGCGCATCCTCGATGGTCATATCCAGCACTTCGCTGATGTTTTTGCCTTTGTATTTCACTTCGAGGGTTTCGCGGTTGTAGCGCTTGTTCTTGCAGACATCGCAGGTGACATAAACGTCAGGTAGAAAATGCATTTCGACTTTCACTAGGCCGTCGCCCTGGCAGGCTTCGCAACGGCCGCCTTTAACGTTGAAGCTGAAACGGCCCGGCTGATAGCCACGCGAACGCGCTTCCTGCGTCCCGGCAAACAACTCGCGCACAGGTGTGAAGATGCCTGTGTATGTCGCTGGATTTGAACGCGGCGTGCGACCGATCGGGCTTTGGTCGATATCCACGACCTTGTCGAGTAGCTTGAGTCCGTCAAGGCTGTCGTGCGGTGCTGCATCCAGTGTAGTTGCGCCATTCAATGCGGTTGCCACCAGCGGGTACAACGTGTTGTTGATGAGAGTTGATTTCCCGGAACCCGATACACCTGTCACGCAGGTCATCAGGCCGAGTGGAATTTCGAGCGTCACGTTTTTGAGATTGTTGCCGCTGGCGCCTTTCAGCACGAGTTTTTTGTCGTCCTTGGCGGCAAGGCGCGTCGCAGGTATTTCGATTCTTTCCGTACCCGCCAGATATTTGCCTGTCAGCGAGTTGGGATTGTTGATGATGTCCTGCGGCGTGCCCTGGGCCACGATCCGTCCGCCATGAACGCCAGCGCCAGGACCGATGTCGAGTACATGGTCGGCGGCGAGAATGGCATCTTCATCATGCTCGACCACGATTACGGTATTGCCAATGTCGCGCAGGTGTTTGAGTGTGCCGAGCAGGCGATCATTGTCGCGCTGGTGCAAACCTATCGAAGGTTCATCGAGTATGTACATCACACCCACTAGCCCCGCGCCAATCTGGCTGGCAAGGCGGATACGCTGGGCTTCGCCACCCGACAAAGTTTCGGCACTACGACTGAGCGTGAGGTAGTTGAGGCCCACATCAACCAGAAATCGCAAGCGGTCCTGGATTTCCTTGAGAATCTTTTCCGCGATGCTGGCCTTGTTGCCGACAAATTGCAGGTCGGAAAAATATTTTGCCGCACCTCCGATGGTCATGTTGGTGATCGTCGGGAGGTTACGATTATCGATCAACACGTGGCGCGCATCACGTTTCAATCTTGTGCCGTTACACGCGGGACAGTTGTGCGAGCTTAGATACTTGGAAAGGTCTTCGCGCACCATCATCGAATCGGTTTCGCGATAACGTCGTTCCATGTTCGGGATGATGCCTTCAAAAGCATGTTTGCGTTTGATGTTGTCGCCACGCTCATTCACAAAATTGAACTCGATCTGGTCAGTGCCGCTGCCATGCAAGATGAGCTTGCGGTATTTGGCGGGCAGGTCTTCGAAGGGTTCATCAATCGCAAAGCCATAATGGTCGGCGAGTGATTTGAGCAGTTGAAAATAATAAATGTTGCGCCGGTCCCAGCCGCGCACTGCACCTTCGGCGAGTGACAGGCTGTTGTCGACGATCACACGTTTTTCATCAAAGAACTGCTTGAGACCGAGACCATCGCAGCTTTCACACGCGCCGGCCGGATTGTTAAACGAGAACAGGCGCGGTTCGAGTTCGGCAATGCTGTGTCCGCATTGCGGGCATGCGAACAGCGAGGAGAACACGAGTTCGGGTCCACCATCTTTTTCCATCGGGCTGACCAGGGCGATGCCGTTGGCAATGCCAAGCGCGGTTTCAAACGATTCGGCGAGGCGCTGACCAAGATCGGGCCTGACCTTGAAACGGTCTACCACCACTTCGATCGTGTGTTTCTTGTTTTTCTCAAGTTCGGGCGGGAAGTCGAGTTCGGTAACGATGCCATCGACGCGTGCACGGATAAAACCATTGCTCTTGAGCTCGTGGAACACATGCAGGTGTTCACCCTTGCGTTCGCGGATCACTGGCGCGAGCAGCATCATCGACGTGCCTTCAGGCAAGGTCAGAACCTGGTCCACCATCTGGCTCACGGTCTGGGCTTGCAGCTTCATGTTGTGATCGGGGCAGTGGGGGTCGCCGACGCGCGCAAACAGCAGGCGCAGGTAGTCATAAATTTCGGTGATGGTGCCAACGGTGGAGCGCGGATTGTGTGAGGTGGATTTCTGTTCGATCGAAATGGCAGGAGACAGTCCGGAGATCTGGTCGATGTCGGGCTTCTCCATCATCGACAAAAACTGGCGCGCATAAGTGGAAAGAGATTCTACATAACGACGCTGGCCTTCAGCATAGAGTGTGTCGAATGCAAGTGATGATTTGCCAGAACCTGACAGGCCTGTAATAACCACCAATTGATCGCGTGGAATAACTACATCTATGTTTTTCAGATTGTGGGTGCGAGCCCCTCTGACGGTGATTTTGTCCATGATTCCTTTCTAGTTAGTGCAGCAGGAGTGTAGCCGCTTGTGCAGAATTATTTTCAACCGGCGATTATACCCCCCGGAAGGAAATAAGATCGAAATTTTTCAGTTTGGTGCTAGACTTGAGAGCATCCCCAGCGGACAAAATCAGCTCAATATTTCTAGTATTCGGAGGTCAAAATGGCAGGCAGAGGCGTTAATAAAGTGATACTTGTGGGTAATATCGGAAAGGATCCGGAAACTCGCTATATGCCCAATGGCGATGCCGTTACCAATATCACGTTGGCCACCAGCGAAAGCTGGAAAGACAAAAATACCGGTGAGCAGAAAGAGCTCACCGAATGGCACCGCGTAACCTTCTATCGCAAGCTTGCCGAAATCGTGGCCGAGTATGTTAAAAAAGGGTCAAAGCTTTATGTGGAAGGTGCTCTTCGTACCCGCTCATGGGAGCAGGATGGTGTAAAACGCTATGCAACCGAAATCATTGCCAGTGAAATGCAAATGCTCGATGGCAAAGGTGGTGGAGGCAGCAGCGATGCCGACAGCGGTGGCTCCTATCAGCCTGCACCTCGCAGCAATAGCGGTAGTAGTGGTGGTAGTAGTGGTGGTGGCGCGCAGCGTTCGCAAAAATCACCACCACCAGAAGTTGATAGTTTTGATGACGATATTCCTTTTTAACGGAACAGGCATAGCAGTTACTGAAAAACCGGGAGAATTGTGAAGTTATTGGTACTAGGAGCGGAGAGCCAGTTAGGCACGGCGCTTACGAGGGCTTTGCAGGGACAGAATGTGGAGCATGCTGTTCTTGCGACCGATGAGCTGGATTTGCTCAAACAGATGGACCTGCTCAAAAAAGTCAGCCGCTGCAGTCCCACGCAGGTCATTCACGTTACCTCTTCGGCCAATCTGCTCCAGGCCGAAAACGATCCAGATGCGGCCAGTAAGTTCGACATCATCAATACCAGGGGGCTCTCCACGCTTGCAGAGGTATGCAAGCATCTCAATCTGCCACTGCTGCATCATTCAAGCAGTTATGTTTTTGATGGCCAGAAGGTACACCCATATAGCGAAAGTGACGAAACCAATCCTGTGTGCCGTTATGGCCAGAGCAAATGGTACGGTGAGCGTGCCATCCGCGATGCCCTACCCAGTCATGTGATTCTGCGTACCGACTGGATGTTCAGCAAGGAGCGCAACAAATTTTTCCGCGAGCATATCGAAGCCTGCAAGCACAACCACGGCAAAATTGCCGTGATGAGTAACCGCTTGAGCCCAACACCCGCGAGCGATGTTGCGCGGGTATTGCTCGCGATTGCCCGGCAAGTGGATTGTGCTGCCGAGGTGTGGGGCACCTATCATTACTGTGCGCTGCAACCGATGAGTCAGGATCATTTTGTCGAGAACCTGTTACAGGAAACTGCGCGTTATGATACTGAACTTGCTGCTGCGCTTAAAACGCTGCAGATCACCAAATTGCCCGTGCACCCGCCCTACATCGCCAACTCGGCACTGAACTGCCAGCGCATTTTTGAAACGTTTGGCATCAAGCAACGTTCACGCGCGGCAGAGCTGAGCCTGCTCTTGCAGGATATTTATGGCATCCAGCCGGTTGAGACTGAGGTTGCCGCAGATGCGGATGAGCCTTCAGTCGCACCGACAACAAAAACCCGGCAGACCAAGGGACGGGACAGAGGTCAGGACGCGGCAGCGTCTAACAACGCAAAAAAGAACAAGAGCAAGGCTCAGGCCAAAAACGAGCTCAGGAAAACCAAAGATTCGAACTCACCAGCCAAAACAGACGCAACGCAAAAAGAGTCACCACAGTCTTGATCAGCATCCGGAAATATTTATCGGGCAGTACATCAAGGCAGAGTTTGCCAACCACAGTACCAAGAATTCCCATGATCCAGCTCAGGCCAATCACCAGGTAATAAGGGCTGTAGTCAAAACCTGCCACCATGTACCCCACTGATTTAAACAGCGCCATGAATAGCAGCGTTCCGGCGATCGTTGCGACGACTGCTTCCTTCGACAATTTACTGTTCACCATGACCGACTGAAACAGCACTCCTGCACCCGAAACGGTGGATAGAAATGTATGGAACAGGCCTACCCAGAAAAATGGGAATGGAATACGTGCAGCAAAGGCACGCGCACCAGCAGAAGGGGGTATCCAGCAAAACCATAGCAGCACGCAGCCAAGCATGAAGGCGAGCAGGGTTTCGGGCAGCGCGAAATAAATCATCGTGCCAATGGTGGCGCCAATGATAGAGCCTGGAATGAAGGGCAGTGTGATATCCCAGTTGATGTATTTGTAAAACTGGGCGACACGTGTGATCTGGCCGGCAAGTATCAGTACGCCGTTGAGCGGAACTACTATGGAAACCGGCAATAACAGCGATGTGCTGGCCAGCGTGAATAGGCCGCCACCCAGGCCTGCGAGAGTCGAGAAGAAGCCGCCAATGAAACAGATGGCAGGGATAAGAATCAGGAGGGTTAGTGACACAGGAAAGAGTTCTGGGCAGGTAAGCTGCGATTATAACGGAAGTCGGTAGGGCGCGAGCTGGAATTTGCTAAAATCCGCGCACCTTGATGCTGCTGCGATCAGGGCAAGATATTCACAGTGTTATTCATCAATGTAAGCCGGAGACTTATGGTCCAGCGTTTTGCCGACCTAAAAGATTCACTGCGTAAGTGTATCAAGCAGCAGCATACTCACTTAACAATCATTCACTTCCAGGCTCATCTTGGGCTCGAATATTTGTTTATCGAATTTGGAGATAAATAAAAACAAGGGGTTTTCTGCAATACCAATCCTGCGTTTAAGGGTAAAATCGTCAATCACTCCGAGATACCCCTGCAATGACCAAATCGTTAATGCCACTAGCCGAAGCACTACAGTTCATATTGGCGGCTGTTGTTCCATGTAAAGCTGTAAGAGATCTGCCTCTAAGTGAAGCGCTGGGGCGCGTGCTCGCACAGACTCAACGCGCAGATATGGATGTGCCTGCTTACGATAATTCCGCGATGGATGGATATGCGCTTAACACGCGTGATGTCAAAGTTTCAGGTACGCGCCTGCCACTGAGCCAGACTATTGCTGCGGGTCATCCCGGCCAGGCGCTTGCAGCGGGGAGTATCGCGCGTATTTTCACAGGAGCTCCAATCCCTGAGGGTGCTGATGCGGTGGTAATGCAGGAAAACGCTGTTGCTGAAGGCAGCAGTATCATCATCAACGAATTGCCGCGTACCGGGCAGAATGTCCGCCTCAAGGGGCATGATATTGCCCGTGATACCGAAGTGCTGTCGGCAGGACACAGACTGCAGGCTCAGGATCTTGGATTGCTTGCTTCTCTGGGCATCGACTCGGTTTCGGTCTATCACCCTTTGACTGTTGCGATACTCAATACCGGGGACGAAGTTATTGCGCCAGGTACACCTTTGCGTGAAGGCCAGCTTTATGACTCCAACAGTTACACTCTGGCCGGCTTGTTAGGGAGACTGGGCATACATGTCATCAAACTCGGCATTGTTGAGGATAATCTGGCGAGTACTGAAGCCGCGTTGAAGCGCGCTGCAGTGCAGGCCGATTGCATCATTTCCACCGGGGGTGTTTCGGTGGGTGACGAAGACCACGTCAAACAGGCGCTCGAAAATCTTGGTCAGCTGTCGTTGTGGAAGCTCGCCATCAAACCCGGAAAACCGTTTTCCTTCGGCAGTGTCGGAAAGACACCGTTCTTCGGCTTGCCTGGCAACCCTGTGGCGGTGTTTGTCACGTTTGTGACTCTTGTGCGCCCGTTTCTGTTGCGCATGCAGGGCGCGACAAATACTGATGTGCCTTCGTTCCCGGTCAAGGCGGGTTTTACGATCAGCGAGAGTGGAACTCGGCAGGAGTTTTTGCGAGTCAAACTGGTCAGAAAAGGCAATGAGCAGGTGGCTGAAGCGTTTTCCGATCAGGGTTCCAGCATCCTGACTTCATTGTCGTGGGCCGATGGCCTTGCCATTGTTCCCGCACACACTACTATTGAGGCGGGTGAGCCAGTTGAATATCTGCCATTTTCCGGATTGTTATAACGATGCAGCATGTAATTAACACGCGTTGGTTTTATCCCGGTTTCTTCCTTCTGCTCACTGCCTGTACTACGCCGGAAGAGCCGGTTGTTTATATTCCTGAACCTGTGCCTGTGATTGAGCCAGTACCCGAGCCGATCATCGTCAGTGATCAGGAGCTGAGGCGCGCGCGCCTGCTTGCCGACATTCTCTATTCAGCCAAACAGGCGTTTGCCGATAATCGCTTGCAGTTGCCCGCTAATAACAATGCCTATGACCGTTATCAGGAAGTGTTGCAGCTTGACCCCGGCAATACTGTGGCGTTCGCTGGCATCCAGGAAATTGCTGTGCGCTACGTTGGGTTGGCTGATGCTGCTACTGCGGTCGGGCAATACGATAACGCCGAGGCTCTGTTGATACGCGCTATGCGCATAAATTCCGCATTGCCCGAGCTGGCGGCGGCGCGTGAGCGGCTGGAGGTGGCGCGGCAAAACAAGATTGAAGTTTTTACTCTCGATCCTGCGGGGCTAAACAGTCAAAGTGTCGAGATGCTGTCAACGCTGGCTGAGGTTGCGCAGCACATCCAGGAGATCGAAGCTACTTTTCTCATCAATGCGCGTAATGATGAAGAAGGGCGCTGGATATACAAGGTCATGCGCGAGGCGGTAGGCGGTTATCGCTTGCGTGGCAACATTGGCATCTCCGGAACCGCCAGTATTCTGGTCACAGTCCCGCAAGAATGAGTTGTTTCCTGTAATCTGCTGTAATCCGCAAAGCCAGGCCGTTTCAATAAATGTGTTCGGAAAAAATTGTTATGAAAATTACCAGCAGCTTTTTTGGCTTCCTTGTCCTTACAGGTTTGAGCAGCGCTGTCTTT
>CAIYIP010000058.1 GCA_903926285.1 uncultured Gammaproteobacteria bacterium | reverse complement strand
TTGTATTGACTTATGTAAAGTTAATGCGCAATTGTTTGATCTGCAAGGAATAAATCAGTTTGTAGCAGCTTTTTGATTAATAAAGCCGTTGTTGGTGCAGTAAATGCCGGGATTTTCGGCTCACATGTGCACCAAGTCCCTCAATTTTCTGTGTCCAGGCGTGGCTTCAACATGATACGGAAGGAAAAATGCATGGCCAACTTGCAGAAGTAGTGATGTGTTTTAACCCGGAATAAAGTTTGTAGATTTGCTGGCCATGGCCCCCAGCATCACATGAGTACCAACCAGTAAACAAAATATATGAGTAGAAGTGCCGCAAGTATGATCCGGAACTTAGGTACTTTTTTCGGAGGCGGCCGAGCAATGGCGAGCTTCATTCTGGACTGAAACTTTTTTTCCTTGGCAAGCAGATTGCCATAGAGGGTAAGGATTTCGGAACCGGAATCCGCCGGGAGTTCGGCCAATTTCTTTTCCAGTTCGAGCATGCGTAGGCGGGAGGCTTTCAATTCCCTTTGCATACTTTGTATCGAATCTTTCATGAAGGTCCCGGTTCATTCTTGTTGATGTATGGCACCGTTGGGCTAGTCCCCGCCGCCAAAATATAACATATCGATTCGGACATCCATATCTTGAAAAATAGCACACAACGAGATAAAAAATGTACCAATGCAGGCGAGTACTCTGGCACGGCAACCAGTAGTTGCAGTGCCATTGCTGAAGCTGTGCCAGCGACTGTCTGCAAATCTCGGCTTAAACACGGGGATAGCTGTTTCATTTTCAGTGTGTTGAAAATGATCAACTGTACAGGGGCTGCTTGTGTCTGTTACTTAACAGTAGACGCAACGAAGGCGGGTGTTTATTCTGGCTGGCAATGATTCTGCTTTGCCTCGCCCGGAGTCACTCATGGAAACCTCTCAAGCCGATATGCCTCCCATCATCAATGACACCAGCAAACCGTGGTTTTTCCGTATTTCCTGGTTGCGCATCGGCGCAGTAATCCTGTTGCTACTGGTTATACCGGTGCTGGGTCTGATGTGGTGGTGGGATAAGGAACCGGAAGCTATCGACGGTGTAGCGCTTGCCCAAGCTGAAACCGCTGCGCGTGGTGCGCAGATGGTGACCGGCACGATGACTACCGAGGCGCTCAAGCAAGTCGTAAACCAGATGCTCAACAAACGCGGCGGGTATCTTTCTAACGATACGCTGTCGCCAGCCATTTTCATGGATAACCTGCCCAACTGGGAATTTGGCGTGCTTGTACAATGCCGCGATCTTGCACGTGCGCTGCGCAACGGGTTTTCACGGTCTCAAACTCAATCAGTAGAAGACGTAGATCTGCAGGAAGCCGAGCCCTTGCTGTCGTTTACCAATGACCGCTGGTTGTTTCCATCCAGCGAAAGCCAGTACCGCAAGGCATTCGCTTCAATTGCAAGTTATCAAACTCGTCTACAGGACACCGATGCGCAGGATGCGCGGTTTTTTGCGCGCGCAGATAACCTGGCCGATTATCTCGGGGTTGTAGAGAGTCGACTCGGTAGTTTGTCGCAGCGCCTTTCAGCCAGCGTCGGAGTAGAGGACGATAATGCCCCCCTCGATGTGAGTGGTCCCACTCGTACCTCGCCGATCCCGCAGCAAGGACTGGTACGCACATCCTGGTTCGAAATTGACGATGTGTTCTATGAAACACGCGGCACCGCGTTTGCGCTCGCGCAATTCCTGCGCGCGATAGAAGTCGATTTTGCCAGTGTGCTCGAGGACAAGAACGCGCGGGTTGGATTGCAGCAAGTGATTCGCGAACTTGAAGATGCACAACAACCTGTTACGAGCCCAATGATCCTGAATGGCGCAACCTTTGGTTTGTTTGCCAATCATTCGCTGGTGCTGGCCAACTATATCTCACGTGCCAATGCGACGTTGATTGATCTAAGGAAGCTGTTGGAGCGCGGTTAAATGCCAGCTGGATTCAAGCTGGTGTTCGCCACGCCAGCTTGCTGGGATTCAGCTGCGGTCCCCGGAAGACCTTGGCTGCCAAGCTATCTGGCTCGCCTTGTTCAGGAAAGCCACTTGCCCCGAGTAATTCCCGAACAAAGAAGGCCAGGACACAGCAATCAGTAAAACGCGCCGGTGGCTATCGGTGTCCTGTTGACAGGGGGTTGCGAGCTATCAGCGAAGGCGGTCTGGTTTCTACCGGCATTTTTCGCGCAGTAAAGCGCATCGTCCGCACGCGCGATGGCAGCTTCTATGTTGTCGCCGGGCACGATTTCGGTAATGCCTATCGACACTGTCACCGTACTGATTACCTTATTGTTGCGGGGGTTTACAATACGCGCACCTGCTATGGTTTTCCTGATCATTTCAGCTACCGCTAATGCACCGGCCCTGTTGGTGTCGGGAAGGAAAGCGATAAATTCCTCACCGCCAAAACGTGCCGGCAGGTCTTTACCTTTGGTATTGTTCTTCAGCACCTTGGCAACGGTTTTGATCACCTTGTCGCCAAACAAGTGGCCATAGCTGTCGTTTACCTTCTTGAAATTGTCTATGTCAAGCATCAACAGACTGTGATTGCCCGAATGCAGGGTGCCCTTGCGATCCAGTTCTTCGAGTTCATCAAAAAACGCCTTGCGATTAGCCAGCTCAGTAAGTGTGTCGGTTTTTGCCTGTTTTTTCGCCACATGTAACTGATCCTGCAACGCTGTGACTTCGGAACGGGTTTTATTGAGATCCTCCATGAGTTCCTGGTTATTCTTGAGCATGATCTTGGTGGATATTGCCATGTCATTGATCAGGAACTGCAGCTGTTCAAGATCAAGGTCGGCCTTGATGCGGTTGTTATAATGATCAAGTGTTATGCCATATTCAGTAGTTTTGCCGACAGCAACATTTAATACGTTCGTAATACTGTCTTGCAGTACGGCAAAAATCTTCTGGGCCTTTTCCAGCTGGCTGAGCTCATGATTAGTATCGATATATTCAGCATAGAGTGCTGACACAAATTCATTGTTGATAGGCGCGCCGGAATTGATCAGATGATCAATTTTCTGATTCAGCATCAGATTACTGCCCGACGCATATTCATACCACACCGCATAGTTGCGCGGTGTAACCGGAATTTTGAATCTCGACATTAACGGCAACGCCAGTCGCAAGATTTCAGCACTTTCCGGAAGATTCGTGTTGTTCATTTGAAAATTCTCATAAGTATTTTTCAGATCAATCCCGTAACACTGCTCAAGCTTTTCTTTCCCGGGAAAACTGTTTGTAACTGTAATTAAAGTTCATTTTCCAGTTCGTCATAAATCTCTAATTCTGTCTGTAGATCGTCGATAAGCATTTTTTGCTGATAAGCATAAAAACCAACGTTACCCAGGACAATTGTGAGTAAAAAAATTGCAAACAACATGGCGTGGATAACACCCCTTTTTTCGCTTCTGAGTTCAACTGATGTGCTTGCTGCCGGTTCACGAGCAGTAGTAGCTGGAGCCAGTGCCGTTGCCTTTCCTGGCAATACTGCATTAGTCGTGTCTTTGTAAAATTCGCCATCGATAATGGCCGGGCCATGATCGCGAATTTTGTAAATGACAGCGCTGACATGGCAGTTCATCTGCCCCCTCCCAGTGTGGACCTTCAGTAGTTCCTTGCCTCGTGTGCCAGAATTAATGGCAGC
>CAIYIP010000057.1 GCA_903926285.1 uncultured Gammaproteobacteria bacterium | reverse complement strand
GGTTAAGGACTTCGTAATGGTGCGGGGTGACGGTGTTGCCGCCGATATCGAGCAGCGTGGTCATGCCCTGAGCGAGGTAGTCCTGCATGGTGAGTTGCAGGCTGTTGTCCCAGGTGGCGTCTGGCGTGGCAGGAATTTTGTCGGCTACGCTCAAGAATGCAAGTGAACCATTCAATGTACCCGTGAGTTCGCCGTCGTTGATTTCTACGCCCGGAGCAAGCACTGCAGCGGGAGTCAGGCCCGCTTGTGCCAGAGCATAGGAATTGACGAAGCCGCGTGCATAACCCTGCTGGATGTAGACCGGCGTATTCGGCAACAGCGCATCGAGTTCGGCGCGTGTGAAGTCTTTCTGGCTGTCGGTGAACTGCTCGAAGATCCAGCCGCCCAACACTACCACCCATTCACCTGCGGGCAGTGATGCTGCGCGTTCCTGCAACATCTGCAGTGCATGTTCGCGCGTGGTCACTTCGTCCCAACGCACCTCGCGGTACCACTGCTCGGTGGCGCGCACGAAGTGGTTATGGTTATCGATGAGGCCTGGCACAACACTGCGGCCTTGCAGGTCGGTGATGATGGTGTCGGCATCCATCAACGCATTGATTTCGGTATTAGTGCCTACGGCCAGGATACGACCGTCTTGCACCGCGAGCGCTTCGGTTATGGTGAAGGCAGAGTCCACTGTCAGGATCTGGCCATTGATGAAAACAAGGTCGGCTGTTGTACCCGCACCGGATGAGCCTTGCCGCGAGCATGAAGCAGCTAACAAAAGCAGAGATATGGATCCGACAAAGTGCCAACTGTTTCGCATTTTCATTTCTCCCCGATAGTCACGGACAAATTAAACCAGCTAGGGTGCGCTGGCAAGGTAATAGAAGCTGCCAATTACGCACGAGTGTTCCCGAAAATCGCATAACTGTGCGTTTAACATGAACCCCATTGAGATATCGCTATGGATTATTATTCTCTTCCGGATGAAAAAATTGCTGCAGAGCTCGGCCATCGTATCAACCGTTTGCGGCAGCGTCGTGGCTACAGCAGCGAAAGTCTGGCGGAGGCTATAGGTATCGAACCGGAAGCCGTTGCCTTGATGGAAAAAGGCAAGTGTGACTTGAGTATGTTCATTGCCGTATTGCGCGAACTGCGCGCGTTTGGCCAGCTCGAGCGCTTTTTGAAAGAAACACGCGTCAGGGCGCTGGAACTTAGCGACACAGAAGCGCCATCTGAAGGTACTGTGATGTTCCGCCGCCGCAAATCCGACTTTAAAGCCATAAAGCCCGGCAGCGAGTCAGTAATAAATCCCAAGCGCAAATCAGACTTTAAGGGATAACGAGGGGAAACCGGCTCAACTCACCAGCTCAACATCAGCATTGGAGCCGATCGACATGCCTGCAATACGTGAAAGATGCGTGTAGGGCAGTCCGGTTTCTGCATGCCATTGATTGAATGCCTCCTGCGCGAATGCCAGTTCCTTCTTGCTGGATGGGCTGTCCTTGATCGCGACACCGGATGCACGCAACCGCGCCACAACATCGCTGCTCAGAATAAAACCATCTTTGCCAATGAAGCGAATGAAATACGTTGCAGTGCTGCCACCCAGCCTGCTGCCCTCTTTTTTCAGCCAAGCCATCAGGCCGATCTGATCACTCGCCGGCCAGCTCGCAAATACCTTGCCGAATGAACCGTGTTCCTCGGCCGTCTGCCACACAAAATGCGCATTATCGAGCACCGACTTGATCTTGATGCCGTTGCGTATCACGCGTTTGTCGTCGAGGTATTGATCCCACTTATCGGGAGCCAGATGTGCGAGGCCTTTGGGGTTAAAACCATGGAAGGCTTCTTCAAAGCCCTTCCATTTATGCTCGACGACTTTCCAATTGAAACCCGCCTGGAACACGCAGCGGGTCATCATCGAGAGGTACCGGTCATCCGAAATTTTGGCGAGCTGTGTGGCTGACAGCGGCTTGTGTGTGCCCAGCAGTTGTTCGAGCGCGGCCTTGCCACCTTTGCGGTCTTCGGCCAGTTTTTTTACTTGCGCAAAAGGGGTGAGTTGCATGGCTTACCTCCGGACATGATGAAGCTGACTATAGTGCGGATTCTACGAATGCGGGAAATTTTATTGCGCTGCGGCTTTGCGCTCGGTGATAAGTTTTTCGATCAGCGCGGCAGTTTCTCCATGTTCATCGCCACCAGAACCACGACCAAAACGACCAGCACGGCCCATCGCTGCATCCACCACATTGTTGCCGGCAGTGTCTTTGTGTTCGAGGTCAGCGCCGTGGTCGGCAAGGAGTTGCACTACAGTGTTCCAGCCGTTGGTGGCGGCGCCGAAGATTGCGGTCTGACCGGCGCTTTCAACAGCATTCACTTGCGCGCCGGCTTCAAGTAACTGGCGCGTAACTTCAAAGGCTTCGAGCTCGGTACGGAAACGACCGCGCGTATCAATGGCACTTGCGCGGTAACCCGCTGCCACAATCAATGGTGTGACAGCGTCTTCATTGGGCAGGTCCAGCATAGCGCCCTTCGCGATCAGCAGTTTGACAACCGGGGCATCACCGCCACGGGCAGCACGGAACAGCGCGGTAACTCCGGTTTTGAGCAAACCATCCGCGCCACGGTCGGCACCCAGCGCACGATAGGGAGGAAACAGTTTGAGTTGCAGATTAGGATTACTGCCTTTGGCGAGAATCATCTGAACGATTTCGAAGCTCGTGGTCAAGTCGGTAGAGAGACGATCAGCACGGCCACCGTGTGGCAGCGTGTTGTAGTCCACTGCGGTGTAGAGCGGCGAGCGGCCATAGATGTCCCACTTGTCCGGATTGGCGCCAGCTTCGAGCAACAGTTTGGCCGAATCCCATTTGGCATTGAGATTGGCCATAACCAATGGTGTTATACCTTCGGGATCAGTTTTGTTGAGATCGGCACCAGCTTCGATGAGATATTGCGTGCACCCCGTGCAGCCTTCGCGTGCTGCATACAACAGTGGTGTTAAACCACCCATGGGCAGAATTTTCATGCGTGGTTCGCCAGTCACCTGACGTTCCCAGTTATTACGCGACGATTGAGCATTGGACTCAGCACCATTGTCGAGCAGCAGTTTGGTCATCAGGGCCTGCTTCTGCGCGGCGGCCCACATCAGTGCGGTCTGGCCACGCCATTTTTCGACTGCGTTTACATCCGCTCCGGCTCTGATCAACACTTTTGCCGCATCAAGATTATCCGTACGCGCGAGGATCATGAGTGCGGTCTGGTCATCGGCGCCGCGTTCGTTGACGTCAGCACCGGCTTCCAGCAAGGCTTGCAGAATTTCGGGATTGCCCGCAATCGCAGCTTGCGAAAGTGGTGTCGCGCCAAATTCATTACGCGCATTTACATCAGCATCGCGGCGCAACAACTGCGTCACTAGCTCGACGTCGCCGTAGTAGGTGGCCCAATGCAGCAGAGTGGTGCCATCGGACTGTGACTGGTTCACATCTGTATTGCGACCAAGCGATGTGAGTACTGCTGCGGTTTCGCCTTTGCTCGCGAGTTGCAATACCTGTTGTGTATTGCTGTCCTGGGCATAAGCCGTGGCGTCAAGCATCGCAGCAAGGACTGCAGTCGCAAGAAGGGATTTGATGTGATTGCGTTTCATGTTCTTCACTCTACTGTCACGCTCGATTACTTGTATTGATTTTTTTGTTACGGCATTGATCGTTTTTACACCTCGGTAATCACCCCGGTGCTGTCGCCGAGACCATCTTCTGGCTGCACACCGATGCGATCCAGAATCGTCAGCATTAAATTGGAAACCGGCGTACGTTCGGGAGCCACGATGTGCTGATTGCCTTTGATTGCACCGCCAGCCTTGCCGACAATGGCAGAAGGCAGCGGATAGTGATCGTGCGCGTTCGAGTTACTCATGTTGCTGCCATACAACATGATGGAGTTGTCGAGCATTGAACCGTTGTCGCCATCGGGCAGCTGCGCCAGCTTGTCGATAAAGCCCGCAAACACCGTGGAGTGATATTCCTGGATCTTGAGCAGGCGACCGATTTTGTTCGGATCGTTCTGGTGATGCGACAGCGGATGGAACGCATCGGACACACCCACATGGTTGTAGGTCTGGTTGCTGACTTCTGCGGCCATCATCATGTTGGCAATTTTGGTGATATTGCCCTGGTAGGCGAGCAAGATGAGATCGAATTGCAACTTCATGTGTTCATCGAACGAACCCGGAATGCCCGCCGGCGCATCGGGAAGTGTCATGTGCGACAGATCATGGCTCGCATTTTTTTCGATACGGCGTTCAACTTCGCGCACGGTTTCAAGATAGTCGTTGAGCACGACGCGATCAGAGGCGCCGAGCTTTTTCGACAAGTCGCTCGCTTCTGCCAGCATGAGGTCGAGAATACTTGCGCTTTGTTTGCCGAGACGTTCACGTTCAGCCGCGTTGTCACCTACGCCAAACATGGTCTGGAACAATTTGCGTGGATTGTTTTCCATCGGCAGCGGGGTGCTCGGCGTGCGGAAGGAAATCGTGCCCGAATAGCTGCAGCCGAACGCACGGTCGCAAGCACCCGCAGCACCGCTGGTTTCAGTCGCCACTTCAATGGAAGGCAGCGGCGTGTCCTGGCCAATTTTCTGCGCGGCAAGCTGGTCGATGGTGATGCCACCGTAAGGTTCGTGACTTATGCGCGGCGCGGCACCGGTCAGCCAGGTTCCTGGTGTAATCGCATGCACGGGTCCGGCAGCACGTTTGTTTTCAAGATTTGACACAATCGTCAAATGGCTTTTGTATTTTTCGAGCGGCGCGAGAATTGACTTGAGTGCAAAATCACTGCCCGCCTGCTCCGGCGTCCAGTTGTTCATCACCGCGCCGTGCGGAAAGTAGAAGAAGCCCATACGCGGCGCAGACACAGCTGCGGTTTGCGCAAGCGCGGTGCTCGCCGGAATCATCGCGTCGAGCAGCGGCAGCGACAACGTGGCAAAGGCGCTGCGCAGGAAGGTTCTTCTCTGGAGGTGCTTCTTGGTAATGAACATGGTGTAACTCCTCTACCTGTTGGGTAGTATTTTTAAAGTACCCCGACCTGGACGCTGTCGGTGGGTACTGTAATTTTCTGGAACTGCTCGCTGTTGATAATGCCGGTTACGATAGCGGCAAAACTGTAATTGTCTGCTGCTGCTTCATGCACGATTTTTCTGATTGCAGGCATGTCGTGATATTCAACAGCGCGGCCCAGCGAATACATCAGCATTTTCTCTGTCATGGTTTGTACGAACTGCTCAGGACGAGCGACCAGCGCATTGCGCAGATCGTTAACACCTTTAAGCGGAGTGCCATTGGCCAGCTGACCGCTCGCATCGATCAGGACGTTGCCTGCGTCGCTGTCGCGCTCGCGCCACTCGCCTATGGCATTGAAGTTTTCGAGTGCGAGGCCGAGTGGATCCATGACGTCGTGACAACCGGCACAGGCCGGATTGTCGCGATGGCTTGCAAGGCGTTCGCGCACGGTGAGAGCAACTGTCGCGCCTTCAGGTGTTTCAGGAAACGCTTCAACATTCGGCGGTGGCGCAGATGGTGGCACACCCATGATGTTTTCCATGATGAAGGCGCCGCGAATTACCGGTGTCGTGCGATTGGCATAAGAGGTCACCATCAGCACACCACCTTTGCCGAGCAGGCCTCTGCGTTCTTCACCTGGCAGCTGCACTTTGCGGAACTGGTCGCCCTTGATATCGGTGAAACCATAATGGAGTGCGAGATCTTCATTGAGGTAGGTGTAATCGGCTGTCATGAGGTCAACTACACTCTTGTTCTCACGGATAATGTCGCCAACGAAATAACGAATCTCGTCTTTAAACGCGTCGAGCAAGCCGCGGTTGTAGTTGGGGAAGAGTTCGGTGTCTGGATCAATATTGTCGAGATCGCGCAGACGCAGCCACTGGAACACAAAATTGTTCACGAGCGCTGCGGCGCGCGGATCGGCCAGCATGCGTTCGACCTGCTGGTTCATGACTTCAGGCTTGCTCAAATCACCACGCGCAGCGATATCAATGAGCTCGGCGTCGGGCGGACCACTCCACAGAAAGAAGGACAGGCGTGATGCAAGTTCCAGCGGGGCCAGTGCAATCACGTCACCGGGCTGCGCGGTCTCAGGCACTAACTCAGCGCGGAACAGGAATTTTGGACTGGACAGTATCGCAAGCATGCCGGTCTTGATGCCCTCATCGAAGTTGCCCT
>CAIYIP010000056.1 GCA_903926285.1 uncultured Gammaproteobacteria bacterium | reverse complement strand
TGATCGTCCCACTCCGGATGGTGCTCCTCCTCCACCTCCACCTCCTCCTGGGGGAAGACCTCCGCGCGAAGGGCGTTAGCGATGACGAAGCGGGGAAGTCAGTTGTCCTGCTTCTGCGCTGATTCAATATCCTGAAAAATTCTGATTTTGTAACAACACTTGCCCAGCCAGCTCAATTCCAGGCAACGTAATGTAGGTATACTTTGCCAGCTCGCGTTGGATACACTGGCGGGCATGACCCAGCCTCCCAATATAAAAACAGACGTTGCCACTTTCATAGATAACCAGCCGCTAAGCCGTCTCCAATATCTTGTGATTGTGTTGTGTGGACTAGTGGTGATGTTTGATGGTCTGGACACCCAGGTGATTGGTTATCTGGGGCCGGCACTCAGTACAGAATGGAATATATCCCGCGCACAGCTCGGGCCGGTTTTTTCTGCGTCCCAGGTTGGACTTGTCGCAGGCCTGCTGATTATCGGCGCGCTTTCAGATCGTATTGGGCGCCGCCTGAGTATTATTGTTTCCGTCTTCCTGTTTGCTATTTTTACGTTGCTCACCGCATTTGCCCAAGGCGTGACTGATCTTATGATCTATCGCTTGCTTGCTGGTATCGGTCTTGGTGGTGCCATGCCGAATGCCCTGGCACTAACGGGTGAATACTGTCCCAAGCGCCTGCGTGCGACTCTTGTCATCATCATGTTTTGCGGATTTTCGCTGGGGTCTATTCTGGGTGGAATAATTTCCACTACGTTTCTCGATACTTTGGGTTGGAGTTGGCGATCTGTATTCATCTCCGGCGCGGTTTTGCCGATGTTACTGCTGCCTGTGCTGTGGTTTAAATTGCCGGAGTCACTACAATTCCTGATGCTTGATTCAACCCGTAAAAAGCAGCGCCAAGCTAAAGCAGCATTAATCCTGCATAAAATAAGTCCTTTGCTTGCTGTCACCGTAGATATGGACGCGCAGCCACAAGAAATTGCGAAAGTACCAGTCACTGATCTGTTCACTGCCAACAGGACTCGCGGAACCCTGATGTTATGGCTTGTGTTCTTCATGAACCTCATGGTGTTCTATTTTTTGCAGAGCTGGTTGCCTACCTTGTTTACTGATACCGGACTGAGTCAGCGCAGCGCTGTGTTGATGGCGACCCTGATTTCCGTTGGCGGCATTGTGGCAGGTATTTTGTCGGGTCCGCTGATGGATCGCTACAACGCATACAAGGTGCTCGCGGCCCTTTATCTTGGTGGCGCTATTTTGGTTGCGTGTATTGGTATTGCCACGCCCGGTACTCTTGCGCTTGTGACTTTTGCTGCCGGCTTCTGTGTCAGCGGCGGCCAGAAAAGTGTGAATGCATTGGCTGTTATTTTTTACCCGACATACGTGCGCTCGACAGGTGTGGGCTGGGCCTTGGGCATAGGCCGCTTTGGTTCCATTCTGGGTCCAGTGCTCGCCGGCTGGCTCCTGGGTTGGGGCTGGACTACCGCGAGTTTGTTGCAGATGGCCGCACTGCCAATGTTGCTGGCGACAATACTCATCTACATGATGGGAGTCAGTTATGCAGGAAACTCGGAAGGACAAAGATGATGAGTTCCGACACTAAAAACAAACTCTGGCCTGGTGCGGACAACACACGTATTCCATACCGTTTGATCCACCAAGATGATATCTACCAGCAGGAACAACAACGTATCTTCCAGGGCCCGACCTGGAATTACCTTTGCCTTGAAGTTGAACTGCCAACCCCCGGCAGTTTCCTGACAACATACATAGGTGCAACCCCGATCATCGTGAGTCGCGATGACAAGGGAGTCCTGCATGGCCTGATTAATCGCTGCAAGCACAAAGGCGCGTTGGTTGCCGTGCAGAGTTGTGGGCGTGCGAGTACGCTGCGCTGCTTGTATCACGGCTGGAGATATCACCTGAACGGCGATTTGCGCATGGTGCCTTTTGAAAAAGGCATCGAAGGTAAGGGTGGCATGCCCGAGGGTTTCAACAAGACAGAGCATGGG
>CAIYIP010000055.1 GCA_903926285.1 uncultured Gammaproteobacteria bacterium | reverse complement strand
CTTCCAGTGGGTGATCCCAACAGATGTGTTGCAGCTAAGAGATGCGCTGCAGGTCCACAGCGGTTGACTCTGCCCGATGTGCACTCCACTGTTTCTACGCCGACGGGTTTGATAACTCTGCCCGCTGCGGGTGCAACACCAGCGTCTCTGCTGAATAGAATGACATTTCTGGAAGATGGTTCGGGTGTGCGTCCATTCGTGAACGGCAATGTCTTCCTCGCGAACCCATCTGCGGGCCTCCAGTCGCAGTCCGGCGGTCCTGAGGCGTATCTGGCAGATCTTTCTTTTAACGTAGGTCCTTTCGGCAATGAAGTTCGCCAGGAAGCGTTATTCACCGGCTTCAAGTTCGATGCAACAGACAGATTCAACATTCACGGGGATGTAATCATCTCGAATACTGAATCCAATACCTATGACCAACCTGGCATTCCCCATCTCCAGGGAGGGCAGGCGAATTGGCAGGCGACAATTTATTCAGGCAACCCTTTCCTGCCAGCAAGCGTCCAGCAGATCATGACCGCAGAAAACCGCCCTTTCATCCGGATAGATAAGCTTGGGCAGCCGATGGGCATTTCGGATTTCGATTCCTATGAAAGTCAACACAACCAGTTCTCCACCTGGACAGCAAACGCTGGTTTCGATTTTGACCTCAATGGTAACTGGCAGCTGAGTGGTTATTATCAAAGCGGCGAGACCGACCGTACCACAATCATTTATAACGAAACACGTATTGACCGTTTGTTCATGGCCATAGACGCCGTGCGCGATGCAAACGGCGCCATTGTGTGCAACGTGCAGAAAGTGAATCCTACGGCAGCGCAATTACAGGCTGCAGTGGCCGGCAGGACTTTCAATGGACAACAAACCAAACCCATTACGCGAACCTCTCCTGTCGGCGGGGATAACGCCATTCGCGATTGCGCACCACTCAATATTCTGGGTGCAGGTAAAAGCTCGCAGGCGGCCAGAGATTATGTTCACGACGACAGGATAGCGCATACCAACGTACAGCAGGATTTTGCCGAGCTCGTGCTCGATGGCGAATTGTTTGCGGGTTTTGGCGCAGGCCCTGTGTCAGTCGCAGGCGGACTTACCTGGCGCGACAGCTCCTTCAGGCAATACTTTGAAACTACCAGCGGCGATCCGCTTGATGGTCCACCCGTCAACGCCGATGCGCTCGGTATTCGCGGCATCCCCGCTGGATATACCGTCAGCACCAGCATGTTCATGTTTGGTGGCGTACCCAATATTAGTGGTGAGTATGACGTTTGGGAAATGTTCGGCGAAGTGAATATCCCTGTGTGGGAATCTGCCTCTGGCAACCAACGGCTGGAATTCAACTTTGCAGGACGTAATTCGGATTATTCCCGCAGCGGTGAAATTGTCAGCTGGAAAGCCGGAACCAGCTTCCAGGTGTTGGAAGACTTGCGTTTGCGTAGCACTCTATCGCGAGATGTACGCGAACCGAGTTTCGCTGAACTGTTTGACCAGCAGGGCACTGCTGCCTCCGTTCAGGATCCTGCGTTCACGCCTGCCAAGTCCCAGCAGCTCACCATCGTCAATGGTGGCAACCCAAACCTGAGCCCTGAAGAGGCAGATACCACAACCATAGGCGTGGTTTACCAGCCTACTTTTGGTAATTGGCTTGATGGATTTCAGGTATCTCTGGACTGGTATGAAATTGACATTGAGGGGCTGATCGCGTCACTGGGCGCCCAAAGGCTCGTGGACGATTGTTTCAGAGGTTCCACCCTCGCATGCGGCTATGTAGAGCGTGATCCGGCAACCAATGATGTACTGCGCGTGTCAAATATATTCCTCAACATCAACTCTGCCACAGTCAGTGGCGTTGATGCAGAGGTTGTCTACCGAATGGAACCGGATTTTTTCAGCAGCGAAGCCGAGAATTTCAGCATCCGCGCGCTGATTGGATATATGGGAGAAAATTCCCAGGTCAGCCTTGGCGCGCCCAAGCTTGAACAGGCGGGTGGCCCGGGCCGTCCGGAGTGGTCTTCCACGGTATCTGCAACCTATGGTCTCGGCGCTTTTGATCTTATGCTGCGCGCCAATTATTTTGACTCGGTGCTCGTGAACGCCATATGGAATGAAGGCGTAGAAGTGGATGATAACGTCACGGCGTCATCGACGGTCTGGAATATGGGCCTGGGCTACAACGGTGAAACCGCGTCAGGCTCAACCTGGCGGGCAAACTTCAACGTGACTAACCTGTTTGATCGCGAACCACCAATCATAGCGAGCTTTAGCACACGTTTTGGCAGCCAGACCGTGAGTAATGACTATGATGTGTTTGGCCGCAGATACCAGGTGTCCTTTAACTATAATTTCTAACCAAACAACTGAAACGACTAAATGCCAGGGCGATGCTTTCACCCTGGCATTTTTTTTGGCTGCATGAAACCTGCATGACATGTTAACTTCGCGCTGCAAGCCAGGGTGCAAAAACTGATTGCGCATTACTCCCAACCACCGAATGAAATTAACCCATGTTTATATCCGTAATCAAAGAGCGCAAGGCAAGTGACCAAGTCACGATTCTCGAAATCGAGAACGCGCATGCAACTGCCAGTATTTCCCTGTTTGGCGCACAGGTGCTCAGCTTCAGGCCGAAGCATGACGGTCGGGAGCGACTGTTTTTAAGTAAGAAGGCACTCGTTGATGGTACCAAGTCAATAAGAGGCGGTATCCCTATTTGCTGGCCATGGTTCGGAGCACACAGAGAAGCCGAAAAATATCCTGCACATGGTTATGTTCGGACCCGGCAATGGCAATTGCTTGCAACAGAAGAGAGTGAATCAGCAACCCACCTGCGGTTTAGCCTTAATGACACCCGCGGTGTTGGCTTCAACGGAAATGCCACACTTATGCTGGACGTTGTGCTCGGCAGCCAACTTGAAATTACGCTGACAACTACAAACGTTGGGACAGAACCTTTTAACTTAGGCTGTGCGCTGCATACTTATTTCGCGGTCAGCGCAATCCGCAGTACAACACTCAAGGGCCTGAAGGGAACTTACTCTGACAAAACGCGCAACTGGGCAAGATTCTCCACTCCTGCTCCCTACACCTTCACAGAAGAAACCGACCGCATTCATTTTGAACCAGCACCTTTTGTGCTCATTATTGAACAAGCATCATCAACACATGTTCACTCCAAGGGACATGACAGTGTGGTGGTATGGAATCCCTGGCAAGAAAATGCGCGCAAACTGCCAGACATGATGGATGATGATTTCGAGCACATGCTTTGTGTCGAAACGGCGCTTACCCAGGGTTTAACACTTGGACCCAATGAAGTTCATTCACTGTCACAAACCATCGAGTAGGAAAATCCTGACTCATGTGATGATCCAGGTGCTTGTACCGCACCCTGGACCATGGCGATGG
>CAIYIP010000054.1 GCA_903926285.1 uncultured Gammaproteobacteria bacterium | reverse complement strand
GTGCGGCCACCCCAAACAGCGTGCCGGCGTCTGCAGCCCCGGTGCCGTTGCGGCTCACGGAGAACTACATAACGTCCACCGCTTTCACAGCGACCGGTCTTATCCGTCAGGCCGGATTCACCTACGACCGCTACATGTTCAACGAGGCAGGCACAGGGATCCAGCAGTTCCAGAACTGCAACCTCGCGTCGCTACCCAGCGCCTCAGGCAGCCAGTCGAACATGGCATGCGATCCCGGTGACTATCAGTACCAGCTGTTCCGGAAGGGCCGTTACATAGAGGACCGGGTGCGCCTGGGTGTCGATCTGCAAACCGGCTTCCTGGGAGCGGATTTCCAGCTGACCGATTCCACCAAGCTGTGGGGGCACGCCCTCTATGGGCGCACCAAGAACACCTCGCCGCCAACCCAGACCGGCCAGCATGAAGGTGTGTCCTTCCTGACCGTCTTTTCCGGCAACGCCTTCTTGCCTGCACAAGTGCAACAGGCGATGACCGCGCAAAACCGCGCCAGCATCCGCGTAGACCAGAACGGTTTTCAGGATACACCATGGGGTTTTCAGGAACGGCCCGTGGTCACCAACTACATGTATTCCGTGACAGGTGGTTTCGACACTGAGTTGTGGGGTGACTGGAATCTGAAGGGTTCCTATACCGATGGTTATGCCAAGAAGCACAGTGTGCTCAACAACTGGGAACGTAATGACCGCTTCTTTATGGCGCATGACGCGGTGAGGGATCCGGAGACCGGCAACATTGTGTGCAGGATCCAGACGGTGGCGCGGGACTTTCAGCGCAAGGGCCGTAATCTGGAAGCTGAACTCAACGCGTGGGCACAGAAAAACACCTCGGTTTATCCTACTGAGGGCCTCAATCCGTATGAAATACCCATCCCGTTGAAATATCCCTTCGCGGTGGACAGCATTGACGGCACCATCAAGGACTGCGTGCCGGTCAACATGTTCGGCAAGGGTAACCAGTCTGAAGCGGCCATGAGATATATCTTCACTAGTCGCAACAAGACTGCCGATTCAGTGCAGAAGCAGGCCTTCGCCGAGCTCGTGGCCAACGGTACGGTTTATGAGAATTGGTACGCGGGCGCAATTTCCGGAGCTATCGGCGCCACTTATCGCGAAGAATCTATTTCGCAGGTTGTGTACGACCCGGCGATCGATACACTGGGCCCGCCCTATAACGTCACGCTGTCGGACGGCACCGTAGTGATGCGCGGCATTCCTCCGCAGATTCAGGGAGGTAGTGCCAATCTGCATCGTTTCAGCAGCCAGCCGTCGTACGGCGGCGGCTTTGACGTCAACGAAATGTTCGCCGAAACTATCATTCCGTTATTGGACGCAGCCAATGGACCGCAGTATGCAGAGCTCAACCTGGCCGTTCGCAGTGCTGACTATTCCCGTGCCGGAAAAGTGGTGGTGTGGAAAGCGGGCCTGAGCTTCCAGTTACTGGAAGACCTGCGGTTCCGTGGCACTTATTCTCACGACATGCGCGAAGGTTCTTTCCGCGAACTCTTTACACAGCAAGGCGGTGGCGGAACTCCCACCGATCCGGAGCCAACCCGTGAGACGCCTACCAGTCCGCTGGTCACTAACAGGGCGTACCTGATTTCCAGTCTCGCCGGTGGCAATCCCAACATCGAACCAGAGGAAGCCGACACCACGGCAATAGGTTTTGTCTACCAGCCGTCCTTCCTCGCTGGGCTGCAGTTTTCGCTGGATCGTTATGTAGTGAAGCTGGATCCTTCCATCGTGCAATACACGGTGCAACAGATTGTGGACCAGTGCTTCCAGTCACAGACTCTCTGCGACCGCATCGATCGTGACCCGGCTACCAACCAGATCGCAATGATCAGGAACCTGTTCGTCAATTCTGACAGAGCAAGGGTCAGCGGCTGGGATACTGAGATCTCTTACCGCCTGGAGCCGGACTTCCTGAGCAATCAGATGGAGTCGATGAACCTGCGTCTGGTAGGCGGGTACATGGATGAAAACTCGATCACGCCGCTGGGTGGCATCACAATCGAGCGCGCCGGCCAGTCCGACATGCCTAAAAAAATGGTGACCATCATGGGAAGCTATAATTTCGGTGACTTCGGCGTCAACCTGGTACAGACCTGGGCGGGCAGCACCACCAGGAACAACCAGTGGGTGGAAGGAGTCGATGTTGACAGCAACAACGTGCCTTCCTGGCATAACACCAACATAGGACTCTCCTGGAGTGGTGAGACCAACTTGCTGGGCTCCTGGAATGCGTCCTTTAACGTGACCAACGTGTTCAACCGGGATCCGATACAACGAGGCCTGACCACCGTAGGCGATGAAATAGGACGGCGCTACTCGCTTGGTTTTGAAACCGCATTTTAACCAGCCAGGAGTTGTCATGAAGAAGCCATACAAACAGCGCTGCCTGACGGCTGGAACGGCAGTTGTCGTAACGTTCTGCGTGCCGTATGTCATGGCACATCATCCCGTGGAAGCGAAGTTCGACACGACACAGCCAATGACACTTACTGGCCGCGTAACGGAAGTCGACTGGGCCAATCCCCACACCCATATTTTCATGAATGTGGCAGACGCCTCCGGTGCCGTTAAGAACTGGGCTGTCGAACTGGAAAGTCCCATCCAACTGGAGTGGGGCGGTTGGAGGCCCGACACGCTGGAGGCGGGAGACAGCATCACTGTGGAAGGACCTATTGCCCGCAACGGCACCGATCAGCTGTGGGCCAGTAGCATTGTCACTGCGGACGGCCATCGGGTGTTCGAACTACCCGATGACATTCTTGAATCCCAGTTGGGCACACGTATTGAAGGTCCCACACCGCGCTGGCCCGACGGCCATCCCCGGTTGGGACCTGAACCCGGGCAGAGCGGCTACTGGTCGGTACCGAGCCTGCATTCACTAGTGGAAATCGGCGTGAGTGTAGAGATGGACAAAAACGGCATACTGACCAATATCGACGATGCTTCGCGCGTCGCTCCATTCCAGGAGTGGGCGCGTGATCTCTACGTGAGGAGACAAGAGAATTTTCTGCAGGAAGATCCGCTGTTCCTCTACTGCATTCCGCCTGGCGGACCCCGCATGTGGCAGGTACCGTATGGCGTCCAGTTTCTTGAGCAGCCCATTCACCAGCGCGTCACCGTACTGATGGGCGGCGGCAACAGCAATTGGCGCCTGATCCACTTGGATGGCCGCGAGCAAGTTGGCCAGGTGACAGGCAACGATAACAATCCGCTGTTCTTTGGTCGTGGCCTGGGACGCTGGGAAGGTGACAGCTTCGTGGTCGACAGCACAGGCTTCAATGAAACTTTCTGGTTTTCCAACGGCGGCTTGCCCCATACGAGCCAATTGCACCTGATCGAACGTTTCACGCGACGTGATCTCAACACGCTGGAGTACGAAGTGACAATCGACGATCCCGGCGCCTACACACGCGAGTGGAAGAGCACATGGACTCTGCAGTGGGTGGCGGGTAAAGACCTGCCGGATCATTATTGCCAGGACAACCGTCCGTGATTAACGCTGATCATGCAGAGAGCAAAAATTCGATGAAAAACGTAATCACCCGCCATTCTGGAATTTTCATGCTTGCACCGCTGCTGGCGGCACTCTGCGCTTGCTCTCAGCCTGAGGAAGATACGCCTGTGCAGGAGGCGCAACCTGCTACAGCGGAAACCGCAGCTAATGAGGCTGTCACCACTGACGGACCACCGCGCCTTGAAGATGGCACCGTAAATCTCGGACCACCGCCCGGCAGTCTCGGCTTCTGGACCGCAAACAACGGCAGGCTCGTCAACGATCCCAACAACTACGAGGCTGCGCGCAGGGCCATGAATGCGCGCGTAAACATCGAGGATGCGCCGCTGCAGCCCTGGACCCTGGCGCTCACCAACCATCGCCAGGACACCTTTATCGCCAGCGAGCCCTATACCCGTTGCAAACCTGCGGGCGGCCCCCGCCAGATCATGTCACCTTATGGTTTCGAGATCGTGCAGATGCCTGAAATCCAGCGCGCCTACATTCTGACCGTCTCCAATGCCATGAGCTACCGCACCATCTACATGGACGGGCGCGAACATCCGGCAGAGTTACTGCGTCCTACCTACCTTGGCCATTCTATCGGCCACTGGGAAGGTGACACGCTGGTCGTCGACACAGTCAGCTTCAGCGAGCGTTCCTGGACCAATCGCGATGGGCTCCCGACCACCGACAAGTTGCACCTGCTTGAGCGCTTCACGCGCACTAGCCTCAACGCAATGGACTACACCTTCACCATCGATGATCCGGGGGCGTACACCGCGCCATGGACAACCGGCTTTGGTCTGGAATGGAACCCCGACATAGAAGTGTTCGAGTACATGTGCCAGGAAAATAACATTTCTCCGGCGGCGATGGTGGGTGAGGGGAGGATGAGTGTCATCGTGCCCTAGGCTGTTTAAGTAAGTGTGTTGCTGATGTATGTCAGGGAATACTTTTCCGCTCCGTGTTTCCAATTACAAATGGTCCAGCACAAGTTCAAGCCTCCTCATAACGGATCGATTATAAATGCCGATAATGGCGTCTGCCGTAGGCAAAACGGGGCCTCAAAAGGCCCCGCATTACGATCACCTGACTCAATAAATCAAAAATGCATGTTCAGATTCAACTGATACATGCGACCAAAAACTTCGCACTCGTTATGTGTTATCTGCCAATGCCCGCGTGTCCCGAAACGGACAGCGCGAGGTGGATCGCGGTCGAATAACATGTTTGAACGTTCAATCCGTGATTCAAGCTGCCTCCGTTTGCAAACTCACCGATATAGCCCAGACGCCTATTTATTCTGACAAATTTGCTGTTTGGAAGGAGATCAAAAGCTTATGCTGCATTTGAAATGGGAGGAGCGACATGGCCCAATTTCGGTATTCAATATTTGGCAAAATTGATCAAACTGGACACTGTTAGTCCGGAGATTATGTTTCCAGTGTGATGCCTTGTACCATTGCCGCAAATCTTTGTTTAGTCAGCGGGTACGCGGACATTATCATGAGCCAAACACTCCGCAAGACATCGCCCATTCCCCAGTTTGCGCTATATGGCGAAACGGAAATACGGCACAAACCTGAATTTGCGCACATCACGGATATTCGCGCCAGAGGTATGCGTAACGGCTGGGTCATTAAACCCCACCGGCATGCGCATTTTTTCCAAATCCTATGCGTGTTTAGTGGCGCAGCCGAAGTGCAGCTCGATACCACTAGTTCAAGACATAACGGTTGCTTGATCACCACAGGTCCACCCGGTGTAGTGCATGGCTTCAAGTTTCGCCCGGGAACACGCGGCGCGGTGCTGAGTCTTGCCATCGGAGTGTCGGGTCTCGATCCAGAAAACCAGATCGGACAACTGCTGGAACATACGCTGTCGCAGGTGCGGGTCTTCAGCCTTGGAAAAGACTCGAAGTTGTTCGAAGACATGTGCATGTATCTGGAGATGATTAATAAGGAGCTTTCCTCACCACTTGGGGGGCAGGAGCTCGCATTAATTGCACTCATTAAGTTGGTATTGCTTACTTTGACTCGATTGCTGCGTGAGGAAGATATCGATG
>CAIYIP010000053.1 GCA_903926285.1 uncultured Gammaproteobacteria bacterium | reverse complement strand
CCTTGATGGCGCAAATTCCAGAGCCTGTTGTGCTGGATATTGGCGCCAATATCGGCAATCACACTCTGGCCTTATCCACTCGGGCAAAACACCTGTACGCATTCGAGCCAATACCTGCAATTTACAAGCTTTTGAGTGCCAATGTTGTCCAGAATAACCTGGGCAATATCACAACCTGCAACTTCGCCCTCTCGGACAACGCAGAAAGCGCGACGATCTATATGGTGCAGAGTGGTAATTTCGGCGCCTCCAGTTTTGACAAGCGCACTGAAGGTGTGGAGGCAGTGACGGTACAAAAGATGACTGGCGACAGCTTTGTAGATGCCAGCGGTATAGCCAAGGTGGACCTTGTCAAGATTGATGTAGAAGCCCATGAAGTGTTCGTTTTACGTGGACTCATGCAAACACTGCGCAGACACTTGCCGTTTATTACCATGGAATGGAATGATCCTCTAACCATTGAGAGACTTAGTGGTTCGGCAGAATTGCAATTCCTGCTCGACAATTACCACATTCAGGTGCTGGGCAGCAATTTTGATCGGGGCTACTGGCTGGGCAAGCCGCTGGCTTTTTTACGACGCAAGTTCACACGCCTGTTCGTCACCCGCAAAGCTGTACTTTATCCCTTCAATCCCACCCGCCTTTACAAGAATCTGCTGCTGGTTCCAAAAGGCAGGGAAGCTCTGCTGGAGCAAATCGCGCCGCATCCCGACTCATGAAAATCCAGATCAAGGTCATTCCTGGCGCCAGCAAGGAAGGCGTCGAATGGTTTGGCAATATGCTCAAGGTAAAAGTACGCACCCCTCCGGAAAAAGGCCGCGCCAATGCCGCAGTGGAAAGCCTGCTGGCTACACGACTGGGGCTGGCGAAATCTGCGGTGAATGTGGTGGCGGGGTTTACCCAGCCGTTCAAGACAGTTGCAATCACGGGTCTTGATGAAGATAGTTTGCGGAAAAAAATCGGCTAACATCCGGTTTGTTACTTATCACACGTCATCAGGCTTTCGACCGCCTAATCCGTTCGGGGACTCATCCAAACCCGGATCGGGTAAAAAAACTTGCAGTGCTGGCAGAACCCGGGCTACATTGAACGACAGAATTGATATCTTGCGTTATTTGCAGTTCTGCATTTTTTCTTCGATGGTCATTCATTACCAATGCCGCATAACTTTCGCCACAAAATTGCCCAGCTGCTGTTGATCAGCCTGATGGCCTTTACCCTGATCGGGGTGCAGGCACTGCAGGCATCACCACTGCATCAGCATGACCAGCACTCGGTGGACTGCGGGCTGTGCCATCTGCAGTTAAGCGATGATGCTGAAATTCAGTATCAGAACATAATCACCCGGCTTGCCCAGACCCCAGTCAAAACCCTGCCAGCCAGCTCCTTCTATACCTTCGTTAGCCCCTCCCCTTACCAAGGCCGCGCACCTCCGATTTAGTTTCTCTGATTCAAAGCAATTGGCAGACTAATGTTCAGCGCCGGCACTTCAGACTTGCGATGAATTCGTGGCTTCTACGCCACTCTCCCCTGCCTCAATAAAATATTTTGCTAGAGAAACTACTTATGCGTACTGTTCTTACTGTGCCAGCCGCACTAACTTTGCTTACCCTCGGTATTTCTGCAGCTCATGCAGCCGAAGATGAAATTTACGAAATGATCACGACTGCCATTCATGTGCGCAGCTCTGAAACGGCCCTGCCCGTCACCGTGCTCGCCAACGATGCCCTGCACAACGCTGTCAAAGCCACATTGGGCGACACACTCTCAAGTCAGCCGGGGATCAACAATGCGTCTTTTGGGCCAGCAGTTGGCCAGACCGTGATTCGGGGTCAGCAAGGTCGTCGTGTAATGAATCTCACCAACGGCCTTCCCAACGCTGATGCATCAGGCAATTCCGCCGATCACGCCATGACCGTTGAGGCCATTCTTGCCAATGCAATAGAAGTACTCCGAGGCCCCTCGACACTTCTCTATGGTGGCGGCGCCATCGGCGGCGTGGTCAATGTTATCGACCGCCGCATCGCCACTGCAGTACCAAATGCTCCGGCTGTTGTATTCGAAACCCGCCACGACACGGCTGCCGATCTTCAGACCTTCGTTGGCAGTGCGGACTTTGCGACCAGCAATCT
>CAIYIP010000052.1 GCA_903926285.1 uncultured Gammaproteobacteria bacterium | reverse complement strand
CGAAGCCGTGTACAAGGCCAAACAGAAACACTGCAAGCCTTGTATCAATACTGAAGCCGAGTCGTTCGAAGCCACCGATATTTTCGAAGGCTTTGTAAACCACGGACAGTCCGATCACAGCATCAACCAGGAAGGGATCTACACGAATGACACCGAGTACACCTGCGAGCAGCGTGGCGCTGTGGCCAACGGCAAACAGGCTGACATACAGCGCAACGTCGCGCAGACGAAACAGAAAAAATATTACGCCTGCCAGGAACAAGAGATGGTCATAACCCGTGACCATGTGCTTGGCGCCAAGGTACATGAACGGAATAATCTGCAGGCCCGTGATGCGTTCTAGATACCGTGCATCATCTTCTGCCACGCCATGCGCCAGCAGTGATTGAGAGACGAGGCTCAGGCAGATGCAGCACAGCAAGACGAGGCTTTTATTGAAGGCCTTCGCAATGCGGGGACTACCTGCGCTGCTCATGACATGAAGAACGTAGTTGAACAAAATCGTTTGACTCCTGTCGGGGCTGGGTCATGCCCCTTTGAATATTTAAATCAGGGGAACAAAGTAACACGAAGCCAGTATCAGCAAAACCCTTGGTTTATATTGACAGGAATTTATCGCGGAGCCAGGACGGACCACCTTCTTGTTACAAAAAAGTGGGCCGTCTCCGGCGAACTATGTGGTCTATTCCTCTTTTCCAGCAGGAGTGGCGCAGGTGGCCTTTTTCTCGGCGACTTCGCCAAATGGCAGCGAAACTTCCAGACAGTTTTCATCCTTGACTTCGAGGCCTTTGCCGGTGGTGGAGTCAGTTACCTGATGCCCGGTCTGCATGGCGCGTGCAAGTTCGATTGTGCGTGGTGTGGCAGCACGTGGGTCCATATCCGCAGCCGAGCACGTAAAGCCACGCAGCGTGCACTCAGATGTCGTGTGTTTGATTCCGCGCTCCTCCATCATTTTAGTCATGAGTTCCACAGCAGCTTCGTTAAACACGATGGCATTGTTGGGCCGGAAAGTGCCGACACCGATTGCATAATCAAGCGGCATCAGTGGTTCGATGCTCGCCCCGAACGCACCATCGTTTTTCTTGCCGAGGTCGTATGCACCAAGATCCGCACCCTGGTCCACGAGGTACTGGATGATATTTACATCGCCCAGATTGCCGGCCACCATCAAGGCTGAAATACCATAGTCGTCCTGCCAATTAACATCGCCGCCAAGTTCCACGAGTAGCTTGATGACTTCCAGTCTTTCTTCGTAGGGCAGCAATTTGTGAAAGCCGTGGATGAAACCTGTGCCGGCGGCAGCACCTAGAGTGGTTTCATTGTCGCGTGACTTGATTTTGGGATCGGCGCCATATTCCAGCAGCAGCATGACGAGTTCGAGATCGGCCGAGAACGCGGCGCGCATCAGGGGCGTGGCAAATACTATGCGTGGCGAACCGCCGCGCATGCGTGCCTGCGGCGTATCATTGATGACTTGATTGGGATCTGCGCCTGCATCGAGCAGTTTTTTCACGAGTGGCAGTGGATCTTCGGTAATGGTCCACGGAAAGTTAGGTGCAGTTTCCATGTTGCGGCGGTCGACTGCCCAGAACAATGGCGTGAACCCACGCGCATCGGCGGTGTTGAGCGCAGCGCCGCTATCAATAAGATAGGAAGCGATAGCATAGTTACCATTAAAGATGGCGAGGCTTTGTGCATCCTTGCCATCACCGGAGACAGCATTGAGGTTGGCGCCGCTTTCGGTCAGGACTTTTACGGTGTCCATGTGACCTTCCCGCGCGGCAAACATCAGGGCGGTCATTTCCCCGCTTGCGTGATAAACGGGGCCCACTTCATCAGCCTGGCGTACACGAGGCGAAGAACCTTCAAAACCACGTGCTGTATCGGGAGGCAAAAAATAACTGGCCACATCAGCATTGGCGCCGGCATTCAGCAGCATTTTTGTCGCTTCGGCATGACCCTCTGTCGCTGCCCACATCAGTGCGGTGGTGCCACCCCAGGTTTCAACTGCATTTACCTCGGCTCCCGCGTCAAGCAGTACCTGAATAGCATCGGGCTTGCCTGTGCGTGCAGCCATCATGAGTGCTGTGTCACCAGTGGTAGACAAAGGTTCGTTTACATCCGTGCCTGCTTCAAGCAGCAGAGTCAGCATCGCGGCATTGCCATTGATTGCGGCGAGGCGCAAAGGGGTGGCGCCGGTGCGATTGCTGACATCAGGGCTTGCGCCGGCCCCAAGCAGAAGCTCAGCAGCAGCAAGATCATCCCACTGCACAGCCCAGTGCAAGGCAGTAGCGCCATCGGCT
>CAIYIP010000051.1 GCA_903926285.1 uncultured Gammaproteobacteria bacterium | reverse complement strand
TTGTCCGAACCCACAAGGTCACGCAGCGCATAATTGGCTTCCAGCGAAGCACGTGGTGAGCCTATGCCAATCGCCTTGCCCTGCAGTTCGAGCAATTGTTGTTTGGCCAATTCGGGAGCGATCTGCTCCGGACGGCCATCATGCGCTGAGCGGGTCATGCAGACTTTGATACGTTCGTCGCTATTGACATAACCAGTGCCAAAACGGCCTTTGTCACACAGGAAATATCCATTCACTTCATCATTGAAACGATTAACCACGCGACGCAGAGTACCGTAACGTTCGCCTGGATTGATGTTACAACCAACCCCGCAAGAGGCACAGACGGATGGTGATGATTGCAGGTCCCATTTACGGCTGTAGTGTTTGCTGAATACCTTGTCGGTGAATACACCGGTTGGACAAACCTCTACCAGGTTACCGCTAAATTCGCTTTCCAGCGTACCTTCCTCAAAACGACCGAAGTAGGTGTTGTTATGCGAGGCTTGGGGACCGAAGTCAGTACCGCCAGCATAGTCCTTGTAGAAACGGGTGCAGCGATAACAGGTAATACAACGGTTCATTTCATGATTGATGAAAGGCCCCAGATACTGATTGGTGTGCGTTGATTTCTTGCCATCGTAACGGCGGTAGGTATGCCCTGACATTACGGTCATGTCCTGCAGGTGGCATTCACCGCCCTCTTCGCATACCGGGCAGTCGTGCGGATGATTGATCATAATGCTTTCGATTGCCTGCGCGCGGAACTTGGCAGCCTTCTCAATGGAGTAACGTGCACCCTCACGCGGCGAGGTCATGCAGGCCATAACCTGACGGCCACGCTGATCTTCATCATTGGCATATTCAATGATCGCGCACTGACGGCAGGAACCCACAGAGCCCATGCTCGGGTGCCAGCAGAAATACGGCAGGTCATACTTGTGCGACAGGATTTCCTGCAGCAGGTTGTTGTTGGGGTCTACGTCAATGACCTTGCCGTCTACGTTGATCTTTGCCATCAATTGCTCCGCTCAAAAAACTACCAATTTCAGCTCTTTGAAACTCTTACTTACTTAATGTTTTGTATAACTGCAGCCATGATTTACATGGGATATAAATTCATCCATGAAGTATTTCAGGCCACTTTGTATAGGCTCGGCCGCTCCGGGTGCCAATGCACAGAAAGTGTTGCCCGGGCCCATGTAGACAGTCATTTCCTGCAGGATTTCGATATCTTTCATGCTGCCCGTACCGTCTTCCAGTTTTTTGAGCATATGTTCTGCCCAGGGCAGACCATCACGGCAGGGCGTACACCAGCCGCACGATTCATGCGCGAAAAATTTGGTCAGGTTGTGAATGCAGCCAATCGGACAGGTCTTGTCATCCAGCACCATGATCAGTGAGGTGCCAAGACGGCTACCGGCTTTGGCGACATCGCCGGGAATCATTGGCAAGTCGAGATGTTCAGGCATCAGGAAATCGGTTGAACCACCACCCGGAAGGAAAGCCTTGAGTGTATAGCCGTCCTGCATGCCACCTGCATACTCTTCAAGCAAGGTACGAAATGTAGTTCCGGCTGGCATTTCCCAGCAGCCTGGATTTTTTACACGGCCACTAACACCGCTAATGCGTGTGCCGGGCTGGCCATTGATACCAAGTCCTTTGAACCACTCGATGCCATTGGTGACGATCCCGGGGATGTTGCAAATCGTCTCAACGTTATTGACCAGTGTAGGTCTGCCCCACAAACCGCTAACTTGCGGAAACGGTGGTTTGGCGCGAGGATTCGCCCGTTTACCTTCGAGCGCATTGATCAGTGCTGTTTCTTCACCACAGATATAGCGGCCAGCGCTGGTATGCAGGCAGATGTCGAGGCTGAAGGTTGAACCCTGGATGTTTTTGCCCAGCATGCCGGCTTCGTAGGCTTCTGCGATGGCTGTTTGCAGGCACTTTTCCGCAACCTTGTATTCACCACGCAGGAAGATGTAGGACATCGTAGCCTGCAATGCAATGGCAGAAGTGATCATGCCTTCGATCAGCAGATGAGGATCATGCTCCATCAGCAGGCGATCCTTGAAAGTACCTGGCTCCATTTCATCAGCGTTAACGACCAGATAACGTGGACCGCCATCAGGTTCAGGAGTAAAGCTCCATTTCAGACCGGTGTTGAAACCTGCACCGCCGCGACCACCAAGACCGGAATCCTTGACATGATTGACGATAGCCTTGGGCTCCATACTCAGGGCTTTGGCAACGCTCTGATAACCACCGGCAGCACTGTACTGCTGCAAGTTGAATGGCGCTCTGCCGATCTCGATATTCTTTGTTAGTGGCTTATTCATGTGCTGTCTTTATCGCTCTCGATACACTCTCGTACACTCTCGTACACTCTCAGTACTTTTCTCAAGCCTTTCAAGCCTTGGCTCTATAATCTGCAATGATCTGGTCTATTTTTCCGGAGGTGAGATTACGGTAATGATCGTTACCCACCATCATCGTTGGCGCCTTGTCGCAATCACCGAGACACGGCACGGGAATCAATGTAAACAGGTTGTCCGCAGTGGTCTGGCCGTAATCGATACCGAGTTTCTGCGTGATGTGTTGCTTGAGTGAATCACAGCCAAGCATCCAGCACGCGACGCTGTCGCAAAACAGGATGACGTTCTTGCCAACAGGGCGGCGGTAAATAAGATTGAAAAAAGTTGCGACACCTTCAAGGTCGTCTGCAGGAATATCCAGATACTCCGCCACGGCCAGCAGGCTTTCGTCCGATACCCAGCCCTG
>CAIYIP010000050.1 GCA_903926285.1 uncultured Gammaproteobacteria bacterium | reverse complement strand
TGCTCGACCAGCGCGACCGCATGATCCGTGCACTTGCCGAAAAAGTATCAGTAACTTCCGTGCCGCAGGACGATGGCTCGGTCAATATTTTTGTCGGCCGCGGGCAGGCACTTGTGGTTGGCAGCGAGACCACGCACCTTGACGTGCGCCACAATCCCTACGACAGCAGCATGCTGGAAATAGGCATCGAAGGTCAGCAGTCGTTCACCAGCATCAGCCGTTTTCTTGATGGCGGTCAGCTGCAAGGCCTGCTTGATTTTCGCAATCGTAGCCTGCTTCCCGCCCAGGACGGTGCAGGACTGATAGTGCTGGCGATGACAGAAGCATTCAACAAACAGCACCAGCTTGGTGTTGATATCAACGGCAATGCTGGCACCGAATTTTTTGCCTCTGGCACTGCAATTATTCACAGCCATCTTTCCAATACCGGCTCAGGTGTTCCGGAATTAACCATGACAGACGCGTCTGCCGTCAGAGCTAGCGACTACCGCCTGAGCTACAACGGTACGCAGTGGGAGCTCACAAGGCTGAGCGACAATACCAGCGTAAGTGGTACCGGTACGCTGGCTCTCGATGGCATGGAGCTTGATGTCAGCGCTGGCACGCCGGTCGCCGGCGACAGTTTTCAGTTTAATCCCGCACGTGCTGCGGGTAACCAGTTCAGTCTTTCTATCCGTGATCCTGCTGCAGTTGCGGCAGCATCAGCCGTTCGGGCTACCGCTGCGAGCGGCAATACTGGAGCCACGACTATTTCCGGTTTGCAGGTTACGGATCCAGCATCTATTCCACTGGCGGCACCAGTCAGCCTGACCTTTTCACCCGATGCGTTGGGAGCAGGGCAGCCTGGTTTTCTGGTCAACGGTGGCGCAGGTGGTACGCTGGCTTACGATCCACTCGCCGACAGTGCGGGTAAAAATTTCACACTCGCCACACTCGGCGTCACTTTCACGGTAAGCGGCAAACCGTCTGCCAATGACAGCTTCAGCCTTGGCCAAAACACGGGTGCACGCGGCGACAACAGCAATGCCTTGCAACTGGCAGGCCTCAAGACCCAGCAGATCATCAACGGCACCCAGACTCTGCAGAATTTTTACGGCGGGATGGTGGCTCAGGTTGGCGTAAGCAGCCGCCAGGCCGATGCCAATCTGCAAGTCGAAGCATCACTTCTGCAACAAGCCGAGCAATACCGCGAAAATGTCAGCGGCGTAAATCTCGATGAAGAAGCGGCCAACATGCTGCGTTACCAGCAAGCCTATCAGGCATCGGCGCAGATTATAAAAATTGCGAACGATGTGTTTACGACTCTTATCAATTCTCTTGGTCGATAACAGCTTATGCGCATAGCAACCTCACAATTTTACCGCCAGGCCATGACCGCCATGCAGCAGCAGTCAAGCAAGTTGCAGCAAACCCAATTGCAGATCACGACCGGTCTAAAAATTATGCGACCCTCTGATGATCCCTCAGGTTCAGTCAAGGTATTGAACCTCAATGCGAACATGGGCGAAATCGATCAGTACAACCGCAATCTGAGCGCAGCCAGGTCAGACATATCACATCAGGAAAGTGTCCTCGAATCAATCAACGAGAACCTGCAGCGCATCCGCGAACTGACAGTGCAGGCCAACAACCCTACCAATCATGACAGCGCCCGCGTGAGCATCGCCAAGGAGATCGATCAGCGCATGCATGAGTTGGTCTCTCTCGCCAACAGTCGCGATGCCAATGGTGACTATATGTTTGCGGGTACGCAGAGCACTACTACGCCGTTTGTGCAGAGTGGTGAGCAATTTGTTTACCAGGGCGACCAGTCGATGCGCAAACTCCAGATTGGCGAGGGTTCGAATGTCATTGTGCGCGATTCAGGCGATAACATTTTTATGAAAATACCCGGTGGTGATGGCCGTGTACAAATCGAGCCAGCCAGCGGCAACACAGGTTCAGTGCTTGTTGGGCAATATGGTGCAAGCCATTCATTTGTCCCAAGTAACTACACTGTAGAATTTATGCCGCAGGGTCCCGAGCAAAAAATGTATTACACGATTCGTGATTCAGCTACTCCGACTCCGAATGTTGTAGCGAATGGCCCTTACGTCGATGGCGCAACGATTAGTTTTACTGGCGTGAACATGGCACTGACCGGTGTTCCACAGGCTGGCGATACGCTGGCGATCTCTCCTGCAGAGAACACCAACATTTTTGATATGGTCGGCGCGATCAGTGCTGCACTCGCAATACCTGGCACTGATTCTTCAGCAACTGCGAAAATCCAGAATGGCATGGGTCGCGGCTTGGCCAATATTGACCAGGCGCTGGCAGCAGTAAATAACCAGCGCGCCACATTGGGTTCACGCTTGAACACCATTGAGAGCACCGAAAGTGTCAACGAAGATTTCAAACTCCAGCTCGAAACGGTGCTGTCGGATACGCAGGACCTTGACTACGCCGACGCCATCTCTCGCTTCAACCAGCAACTGACTTCCCTCCAGGCCGCCCAACAGGCCTTCGTAAAAACTTCTGAGCTGTCTTTGTTCCGGTTCCTCTGAGGTATTTAGTTTAAAACCTCGTTGAATGGCGGGGAGCCGGATCAGTCTTCTGAGCTCAGATAGGTAATCCAGTGCACGGCTATCCGCTGATGTTTCAATGTATAAATCTCGATTCACATGCAGTTCTTCCGCAGCTTGGTATTCTAGCTGGTTGCAATAATTTCCAGCCCATCCAGCAAGACATGTGAGTCAGTTAACGTGTACTGCCGTTGGATGTAAAAATTTTCCTCAAGCAGATTCAACATCGTGCCGTAAATAAATTCGCCGGCTGTGTTTTACCTCGCTTCAGGGCAGTAATAAAAAACCCTAAAGTAAAGTCAGACTCCAGCCGTAATTGATATCGACGGCATGATGATTGCCGGACTAACACTAACGTGAGTTCCCTCGAAGGTTTGAAACCTACAGGGACATAGAGGATGAAACCATGCCACAAGTTATAAATACTAACATTGCATCTTTGAATGCTCAGCGTAACCTGAACAAATCACAAGGTGCATTGCATACTTCTCTGCAACGTCTTTCTTCGGGTATGCGTATCAACAGCGCCAAAGACGACGCCGCAGGTCTTGCAATTTCTGAACGTTTCACTGCACAGATTCGCGGTTTGAACCAGGCAGTACGTAACTCCAACGACGGTATCTCACTTGCCCAGACTGCTGAAGGCGCATTAGGCGAAGTTACCAACAACCTGCAGCGTGTACGTGAACTTGCAGTACAGTCAGCCAACGCAACCAACAGCGCGTCAGACCGCGCAGCTATGCAGCAGGAAGTTTCCCAGCTGATTTCAGAGATCGATCGTGTTGCCGGCCAGACCAATTTCAACGGCGTAAAATTGCTTGACGGCAGCTTCTCTGCAGTTTCTTTCCAGGTTGGTGCAAACGTAGGTGAAACCATTGCCATCACAAGCATTTCAGACGCAACCAAAGCTGGCTTGGGTCTTGATATCGGTTCAGCGAGTGCAACCTCTACCACAGTTGGCGCTACCGCTCTAGTTGAAGGCGACCTGACCATCAATGGTACAGACGTTGGCGCAGTTGCTGCCGATGCCAAACTGATTGCTGAAGCGATAGCTGCTACAGGTTCCAACGTTGCTGCTACTGCTACTAACGTGCAGACG
>CAIYIP010000049.1 GCA_903926285.1 uncultured Gammaproteobacteria bacterium | reverse complement strand
TTCAGACGTGTGCTCTCCGATCTTGTAACACTCGAGTTTTCCAACACCACACCACTGCCCGCCAAGATTTACGCCAATGAAGGTGTTGCCCAGATGCTGTTCTTCGAGTCCGATGAGCAGTGTGAGGTCACCTACAAGGATCGTAATGGCAAATATATGGGGCAGTTGGGCGTTACTCCTCCGAAGGCTTGAGTCAAATCATGATGTTCGCTGCCACCAACCTTTTTTGCGAACGTGATGAAAGGGTGCTGTTTTCGCATCTGGATTTCAGTATCGCTGCAGGTGAAGTGCTTCAGGTACAGGGTGCCAATGGCAGCGGCAAAACAACGCTGCTGCGCATTCTGTGCGGACTTAATCCAGATTACTCCGGTGAGATATCCTGGGCAGGTCAGGATGTCCAGAATATCCGTGAAACCTTCAACCGCCATATGTTCTATCTAGGCCACAGCCCTGCCATCAACAAGACACTTACGCCCTTGCAGAATCTGCGCTGGTATTGCGCGAGCCATGGTTTCAGTGATGACGCAGCAATTTTTATGGCCCTTGCTGAACTAGGTTTGGTGGGATATGAAAATATTCCATGCTACCAAATGTCAGCCGGACAGCAACGCCGCGTGAGTCTGGCACGCCTGCTGTTGGCGCAGGCACAACTCTGGATACTCGATGAACCTTTTACCGCACTCGACAAGCAAGGCGTTACCGAGTTGGAAGGCCGCATTGCAGCCAAGGCAAAGGCAGGTGGTGCGATAATCCTGACCACCCACCATGCCTTGCAGCTGAATTGTCCGGTACGCGTAATCAATCTGGATACACTTATCGGAGCCGCGAAGTGAAAAGTCAGCGCCGCACACTCAATACAACAGCTTGTTTGTGTGCCGGCCTGCAGCGGGAATTACTGCTTGCGCTGCGTAGCCCCGGCAACACCATAAATCCGCTGATGTTCTTCATTATTGCGGTTTCACTGTTCCCGCTTGGCGGTGGTGCGGATACCGCATACCTGAGTTCAATTGCGCCGGGTGTCATCTGGGTAACGGCGCTGCTGGCGGTGATGCTGTCAATGGAAAGCCTGTTTCGCAGCGATTATGAGGATGGCTCACTTGAGCAGTTGTTATTAAGTCCGCAGCCCCTGTATTTTCAGCTGCTAGCAAAAGTTTTTGGCCATTGGCTGGTTACAGGTTTACCGCTGGTGTTGCTGACACCGCTGCTGGGTTTGATGCTGTCATTGCCGGTAGCAGGCTACATGCCCTTGATGCTGGGCTTGTTGCTCGGGACGCCCACGTTGAACCTGATTGGTGCAATCGGCATGGCCCTGACAGTCGGACTCTCGCGCAGTGGCTTGCTGCTTGCTGTGTTAGTATTGCCGCTGTCGATTCCCGTGCTGGTTTTTGGTGCAGGAGTCGTGGATGCAGCACTGAACGGCCTGCCAGTGGCTGGTCTCTTGGCAGTGCTGGGCGCCATACTGGCGCTGGCTCTCAGTCTTGCACCGCTGGCTATCGGTGCAGCCCTTCGTATCAGTGTGAACTAGAAAAATTTTATGTGGCAATGGTTTTATAAACTGGGCTCGCCTAGACATTTTTATGACATGACCACAGCCTTCCTGCCCTGGCTGTACGGCATTACATTTTTCCTGCTTATTGTGGGTTTAGTCTGGGGTCTGGGTTTTGCACCGCCGGATTACCAGATGGGCGACAACTACCGGATTATCTACATTCATGTGCCCTCCGCCTCCATAGCAATTGGTGGCTATGTCATGATGGCCTGCATGGCGGCGATGCACATGATCTGGAAAATCAAGATGGCTGATATCGTTGCCAAAGTAACTGCACCGGTTGGCGGCATGTTTTGCGCCCTGTGCCTTTTCAGCGGTTCGTTTTGGGGCAAACCTACCTGGGGTACTTACTGGATCTGGGATGCGCGAATTACCTCCACGCTGATTTTGCTTTTTATTTATGTTGGTGTAGCTGCGCTTCGCAGTGCTTATGATTCGGAATCGTCAGGTGCCAAGGCAGCGTCAGTATTAACACTGGTAGGCGTCGTTAATCTGCCCATCATTCGTTATTCGGTGGACTGGTGGAATACCCTGCATCAAAGTGCCAGCAACTTGTCATTACGCGTTGAGGGCACCAATCCTCCTGAAATCTGGATACCGGCTTTTTTCATGGGTTTTGCGTTATTCGGAATTTTTTTGCTTGCGGTGATTCTACGTTCTCGCAATGAAATACTGGTACGTGAGAAACGTACGCAATGGGTGCAGGATTTACTGGATAGAGATGTGCAAGAGGGTCTGCAACGTGCCTGAGTTTCAGTTTGATGGCATGCAGGATTTTCTGGCAATGGGAGGTTATGCCTTCTATGTATGGATTTCGTATTTATTTTTTGCCTTGGTCGTGGCGTGGAATCTTATCCAACCGCGCATTGAACGGCGCAAATTACTGCAACTTCACAAAGCCAGAATGCAGCGCGAAGCCGGGCTGAACAAACAACGTGTTACGGAGCAAAGCTGATGCATAGCGCCCGCAAACAAAAACTGATGATTGTATGCTCGATCCTGCTGGGTTCGGCTGTTGCAGTAGGACTGGTGCTTTATGCCTTTAACCAGGGCATCAATGTATTTTTTACGCCGACCGAAATTGCTGATGGTAAAGTTCCTGCGGGCCAGAACATTCGTATTGGGGGCATGGTCAAGCAAGGCAGTCTTGTATCTGAAGGTCTTGAAGGGACACGCATAGAATTTATCGCTACCGATACCAATGCCGACGTGTTAGTGGCTTACACCGGCGTGTTGCCCGACCTGTTCCGTGAAGGTCAGGGGGTGGTCGCCGAGGGTGTGATGGATCCCGATGGTGTCTTCCAGGCAAGACAGATTCTTGCCAAGCACGATGAAAATTACATGTCCGCAGAAGTGAAGGCAGCGCTCGACGCTGCAGTGAAAAAGAAAGCTGCTGAGGTTGCGCCGTAATGATTCCAGAATTAGGTAATTTTGCAGTAATGCTGGCGCTCTGTCTTGCCTTGTTGCAAGTAGTGATTCCAATGGCGGGCTCGTTTACCAATAACACTTTATGGATGTCGCTTGCGCGGCCCCTAAGCTCTGGTCTCTGGGTATTCATGGTGCTGAGCTTCAGCTGCCTGGCCTACGCATTTCTGCATGATGATTTTTCAGTCGCATATGTAGCCCGCAATTCCAATACACTGTTGCCTTCGTATTACAAGTTCGCAGCAGTGTGGGGCGCGCATGAGGGTTCGCTGCTGCTGTGGATATTGATTCTTTCCACTTGGGGTTATGCGGTAAGCCTGCTAAGCCGCAACCTGCCACTCGATATACTCGCGCGTGTGTTATCGGTGATGGGTATTATCACATCGGGTTTCCTGGCTTTCCTGCTGTTCACCTCCAATCCGTTTGAGCGCCTGCTGCTTAACACTCCAACTGAAGGCACCGACCTGAATCCACTGTTGCAGGATTTTGGCCTGATTATTCATCCGCCGTTTTTATACATGGGTTATGTGGGATTCTCCGTGGCATTTTCGTTCGCGATTGCTGCGCTGCTGACAGGTAGACTCGATGCAGCATGGGCGCGCTGGACCCGTCCGTGGACGAATGCAGCATGGGCCTTCCTGACCTGTGGCATAGCGCTCGGTAGCTGGTGGGCTTATTACGAATTGGGCTGGGGCGGTTGGTGGTTCTGGGATCCCGTCGAAAACGTTTCCTTCATGCCCTGGCTCGTTGGTACTGCGTTGATTCATTCACTGGCAGTGACCGAAAAACGTGGTGTATTCAAAAGCTGGACTGTGTTGCTCGCAATAGCTGCATTTTCGTTGAGTCTGCTGGGTGCGTTTATCGTCCGCTCCGGTTTGATTACTTCGGTACACGCTTTTGCAGTTGATCCCGAACGCGGCATTGTGTTGTTGACACTGCTGCTGTTGATTATTGGTTCATCGCTGTTTTTATATGCCTTGCGGGCACCTGTAGTAAGCGGAACTTCAACTTATGGTGGTTATTCGCGGGAAGTATTCCTGCTGATTAACAATATCATTCTCGTTGTAGCGACTGCCACCATTCTGCTTGGCACTCTGTATCCGCTCATACACGAAGCGATTTACGGCGAGGCCAACAGGGTTTCAATTGGCCCGCCTTATTTCAACGCCTTGTTCCTGCCGTTGATGTCGTTGCTGGCTATGACGCTTGGTGTTGGAACATTCACGCGCTGGAAACAAACCGCACCCGCATTCCTCTGGCAAAAGGTCGGCAAACTACTGTTTGTGAGTGTTGCGCTGGGGATTGTTATTCCGCTGGTTGTAACCGCAGAGTTCAATATGGGTGCCATGTTTGCGATGATGCTGGCGATCTGGATAGTCATCTGCATCGGCAGAGATATCTTCGACAAAACTGCCAACAAGGCAGATCGAATTTCAGGCTTGCGGAGTCTTGGTCTGAGTTATTACGGCATGCAGCTCGCCCATTTCGGTTTTGCTGTGGTGATATGTGGCATCTGCCTGACCAGCAATTACAGCGTTGAGAGAGATGTACGCATGGCCAACGGTGAAAGTATCACCATTGGTAAATACGAGTTTCGTTTTGAAGGTGTAGTTGAGCGTCAGGGGCCGAACTACACTGCCAATTCTGCTACTGTCCAGGTACTCAAAAATGGCGAGCAGTATCTGACTATGCATCCCGAGAAACGCATGTATACGGCGCGGGGTGATGTGCAAACTGAAGCCGACATCCAGGTGGGTTTCTTTCGTGACCTGTTTACTGCACTTGGTGATCCGCGTGGTGATGGTGAGTGGGTCGTGCGTATTCACGTCAAACCTTTCGTGTTCTGGATCTGGTTCGGTGCATTTTTAATGGCTGCTGGTGGCGTGACCGCAATTCTCGACAAGCGTTATCGCGGCAAACTGGTCAGGGCCGATGTTCCTGCTGCAGCAGGCAAGGGCTCACTGCAGCCTGTGCTGGAATCCTGAAGACAATGGCTATCAGCAATCGTAGCAAACTGTTTATCCCCGGCATTTTTTTTATCGCGATGCTGGGGCTGTTGTTGTTTGGCCTTGGACGTGACCCTAATCAGGTGCCATCCGCGCTGGTTAATCGTCCGTTGCCCGTATTCAGTCTGCCAGATCTGTTCGACGAGACAAAAAACATTACCAGTGAGCAGATGCATGGCGGCATTTTTAT
>CAIYIP010000048.1 GCA_903926285.1 uncultured Gammaproteobacteria bacterium | reverse complement strand
GGATGAAATGTTTGTCTGTCTTGATAAAGTCAGGCAACAGCTCAGACCACAACCGCGGACCCGAATAACCATCACCAGGATCATCAAGGGCAACTGTGAACCCCATATTCCTGTAATGGCTGATGGCATCAGCAGCAGGCGATAGTTATGCGTCATTTGCCGCTCCGTAACTTCGATAACGACCGGCTCGGGTGGAATACTTTATTCGTTGAGGTATTCCAGTGTTTGGCCTTTTGTGCAATCAGGATTCATGTGTGTACCTACTCGTTCCAAATGATGTCGTGCATATAAGTAATGAAGTTGGCTCAGCCGATTGTGAGCACTATTTGCCACTCGCGTAATTCGCTGACGGGCGTAGACCAGACGCTGATTGAACCGGGAACTCAGTTCTGGATTTTTTCAACTACAGGGAGGACCACAACCTGCCCTATTTTCACAGCAGCAGTGTTCACCGCAGGATTGTATTGCTGGAACAACCACAGTGGTATTGAACGTGCCCTTACCAGGCTCAACACGTTTTCACTGCGTTTGATGCTGTAATTTTCGATATCACGTATATGCCAGCTGTCGAAAAACTTCGCTTGCAGATCCTGATGATGACGGGTTCTTTTCACCGCAAAGCTGGCCTTGTCTACCTTGGCAAAATCCAGTTTCAGGCGCTTGCCGGTCTGGACGGATGCCTCGGTACTCATGTTGTTCAGGTGTCGTAACTCCGCAGAACTGATGCCAAGCCAGCCGGCATAATGGCCCAACGTTTCATCTTCAAGAATCTCGATGGTATTGTCAGCGGCTACACTCAGGCTGGATGGATCAAGGGTGCCGGCAACCGGAGCTATTGCAACCTGAGCGCCGTTGCCCGAGGTAATATTGTTCTGCACAACTGCTACCTGCTGTCTTACTGAGGTGTTTTGCAGCGTCGCCACGGCAACCTGCTCTCTTGCCTCCAGAGTAGCGTGTAACTGCGCTGCCACACTGTTCTCGGCATTGGTGTCGGTGGTCTGCTGACTTCTTTCCACGCTGAGTTTCAGGGTCTGGCCGGGCACGATGATATTGCCGGAACGCATACTGTTCAGTGCAAGCAAGGTTGCGGTCGGGATGCGGTAGCGATTTGCAATTGTTGAAATAGTATCGCCGCGTTTTACTGTGTACGTTCCTTCCTGCGGGACTTCAGCGTTAGCGCTGACGACAATAGTCGGGATCACACCATTTTGCTGTGGCAGAATTATTTTTTGGCCAATCTTGAGGCTGTTGCGGTTAGGCAGTTGGTTGATCGCAACCAGTTGCGATACGGACGTGCCATAGCGGCTGGCAATCGCCGACAGTGAATCCCCGCTGCGCACCGTATGCGACACATCTGCGGTCTGGGTGGAGTAAAACTCCGCGGTAGGTATGGAATTGATGGCAGCCATAAAATTGGCATTGTGCGCAGCCTTGTTGACTTTCAGCACATAACCTTTCGGGACTCTTTTATTACCCGACCAGATCGCCGGTTGCAGTGCGGGATTATCACGACGCAAATCTTCGAGGCCTATGCCCAGGCTGCTCGCGATTACATTGGCGTCGACGAAAGCAGACATTTCATATTCATCAAATTGTGGCTGGGCGTCAAAAGTGAACTTGCCGAAATAACGCTCAGCTTCCTTTTCGACTTCGCGCGTGGCCATGAACTGGGCGTAGAAATTGCGGGACGCAAAACCGAAACGTGGCCCCTTGTAGTCGCTGATGATCTTGCCGATATCGCGTGTACCAGTATCGCGCACAGCGCGAGCAACACCATTGGCTCCATGATTGTAGGCAGTCAAGGCCAGCGGCCAGCTGCCAAGCAACTCGTAGTTGTTCTTCAGCATTTCAAGCGCAGCTTGCGATGCCTTGTAAGGATCGAGTCGTTCATCTACGAGGGCGTCAACACGCATGTACGGTTTGGCTGATTCGCGCATGAACTGCCACATACCCGTAGCTGCCACGCTGGATTGGGCACCCGGATGAAAGGACGATTCAACATGCGGCAACGCAGCCAGTGCTACAGGAACACCTTTGGCGCGCGCAATATCTTCAATGTACTGTCGATAGGCGCCGGATCTGACGAGACCACCCAGGAAGCGATCAGACTGGCCCAGTTGCCAGCGGATGTTCTGCGCCGCCTGCTTGAGGCGTTCATTACTAACCTCAACGCCCCACAGGGAGAGAACACGCTGCTGGTCGCCTGTCAGGTCTGAACGTTTGCCGGAAGCCAGCACTTGCAGGTCTTTGATGATCTCGTTGCGGCGTGCATCTATGCGCCTTGTGTTGCGGTCGAGTTTTTCGTAAATGATGGCGAGGTTTTGTGAATCGTGCAGAAAGCCGCTTTCGGTATCGGCTTCGGTGTAAACCCTTTTCCAGAAATCAATTGCCACACGAACATTGGCTGGAACAGGAAAATCGTCTTCAGCTGCCAGCACCTGGCACGAGAACAATACGGCAGAAATACACACAAATACGAGTCTGGCACACTTTGTTATCGCTGTTATTGATGCCATAAAGTGAATAACCACCCCCCCTCGAAGTGAGGGTAGAGTAATAGACTACTTTTAGTATGACAAGCTGTTTTATCCCTCATTTCAAGGTCCTGGAGCCACCATGAAAGACTTTACCTGAACAGTGAACGGCTGCATCATTGATTGTATTAACAGCAGATACAGGATTATGTGATGGAGTTCGTGGATATCTTTCCAAAAACAATCGGGGTTGGCGAATTAAAGAGCCTGACGCCGGAAATAATGCTGCAGGCGCGCGCCTTGATCGACCAGAGCCTGGGAGTGCATATAGCAGGTGATGGTGGCTACACCTCCGACCAACAGCTGCTGAACAAGCCGCTGTTCGCCGAGGTAAGACAGGAGATACTGCAATATTGCCGCGACTTTACCGATGCCGTGTCCCATATCGTGGAAGACCTTCACATCTGCAATTCCTGGGGCAATGTGGTGAAGTACGGCGAGAATATCCATTACCATGTTCACAGCAATTCCTACATCAGCGGGAGCTTCTACCTGACAGACGGATCAGCCTTCAATATCATGAACCGAAATTTCCGGGAAGGCTCAAGTTTTGCGCCTGCGATCCGGCCTGGCGATAATCCGCGCGCCATGGAGTCCATCACAATCAACCCCAAACCACGCCGGATCATTCTGTTCCCTTCCGGTTTGCAACACTGCGTGCTGCCGTCACAAAGTGATGTCAGTCGTTATTCGATTGCGTTTAATGTCATCCCCATTGGCAAGAT
>CAIYIP010000047.1 GCA_903926285.1 uncultured Gammaproteobacteria bacterium | reverse complement strand
TGGTGTTGGTGGTGTTGGGGGTATAGAAACGCACGCTGTCGAGCGTGTCGCCGTCACCGTTCAGATCCCAGCCGGCGAGAGCCGTGTTGCCGACCACGCGACGATCAACGTTGGTGCCAGGGTTTTCATTCATGACCGTGGTGCCGCCGCCATTGGCCAGCGTGTACTGGTAGGACGGGTCGAGTGTCAGTCGCACCGTGTCAGTCAGGTTCCACAGCGAACTTATACGCACATTGCCGGTATTGGAGGGGTTGATGCGCAGGTTGTAATAGTTAGTGCAGGCTGTCGGATTGGCCGGATTGTCGGTGGCGGGCAATGCCGTGGTGCCGGCAACCAGCGTGGCGTTGTCGTCATCGCGAGTACCGCTGGTGGCGCTGTCACGCATACAGCTGGCGAGGTTGTCGTAGTCGCGGCCAAACTGCAGCCACTGGGCTTCGGTAGCATTGCGATAGAAATTGTTGCGGTTGACGTTGTAGTGCATCGCCAGCGAGATGAAGTTGCCGTTGTCCAGTTCCTGATGGACGCGGGCATTCAATTGACGCTTGAACATGTCACCCGGACCTTTGAACTTGTCGTTGCCGGAATAGGAGCCAGCGAGGAAGGCGCGGGTATTCCACGGACCAAACGTGCCGGTGTCCACCATGCCGAAATAGCGCCGGAAATTGTCCTGACCACTTGAGACCGACAGCAGGCTGCCGGCTTCGTTGGCGGGCAGCCGGGTACGCGAATTGATGGTGCCGCCGATGGCCGAGGCGGTCGGGCTGTCGACGTCAGTCGTGCCGAGATTCACGTCGACGGATTGGATAATCTCCGGATCGATCATCTGGTTGGTATAGATTGCATAATTGCCAGTGTCATTCAATTGAATGCCGTCGAAGGTGAGCGACACCCGTGAACCGTCGAAACCACGCAGGCGCAGGTTACCGCCGGAGCTACCGTACGGATCGTTGTTGGTGAAATTGAGGCCAGGCACCTGATTGAGTGAATCCATGAAAGTCTGGCCGGCCGCGTAGTTTTTCAGCGATTCGCCGGTCACTGTCACGCGCGATTTAGCCGCGGTCTGTGCCGTCACGCCCGCCATGTTGATGATGCCGGCGCCGGTGATGACAATTTCTTCCATGCCTTCGGTCGCCAGCGTGCCGGTAGATTGGGCAAAGGTGTTTTCCGTGCCACCAAGCGCTAGCAAGATGCCGAGCGCGAGGAGGGAAAGTTTGGGTGCTGGTGTGCAGCTGTTAACTGTGTTGGATGAAGTTCGCATGTCATGGTCCCCGTTTGGTTAATGCAACGGGAACGCAGGATAGAGCGTGCGTGTTAATACAGGATAAGCCGACGGTAAAGTTTTACTTCGCTCCAGATCAAGAGTGGAATAAGTATCCACGCGCTAAGTAAAGGTGTGGTTAAAACTTCACTACTGTCGGGGATGTGGTTGAGCTTAACTCCGGCAGGCGTAGCGGACTTGGTTCGGGGAAGGAACTATCGGGGGTAATAACTGGCAGGGCGTTGTCTTTGCCAACAGTCTGCTAGTGTGTCATGGCATAGATCAGGTAGTTGACGCCGAAACGGTAAGCGAGGGCCGTCATAGGCTCGGGATAATACGGATCATCGGCATGTTCCCAGGCATCACCCATGTCCATGTTGAAATTGATGGCCACTATCAAGCGACCTTCCTCATCGTAAATGCCTGACCAGCGCTGTGGCCCTTCCAGCTGCGCCTGAATGCTGCCATCACCGGCGCGATACAAGTGACGCTCGCCAGGAATCTGGGTCAGGGTATCGAGATCATAAAGTACGTGGAATACTTCGTCGGCAGTAGTCAGATCAACAATCGTATAGTTGGGCAAAACCTTTTGCATGGCATTCACCAACGTGGGCCATTCACGCTGCCCGTGAAAGTCATCAATGACCAGGAAGCCACCCTTAAGCAGGTACTCACGCAAGCGCGCAGCCTCTTCGTCACTCGGGCTCCATCCGCCCTGCCCGATCTGCTGCGCGAACAGCCAGGGATGGTCGAAGATAGCATCATTCATTAATTGGATGTGGTGGCTGTCATCGGATGAGTTGATATTCGTTAGCCGGCGAATGCCGCCGATGAGATGGGTTTCTGCCTGCGGATAGTCAATCGCCCACCAGCCTCGGCGCATGCCGAAGCGGCCACGGCTGCGTGCGCCACCGTCAGCGTAAACCATGCGGGCCATGTGAAATTCGGCGGTGGGGACTTCGTCGTCCGGTTCGTCCCGTGGGGTGGTGGACTGCAGAGCTGGTGGCACCACTCGGAATTCCGAGGAGCTATTAGATTGTTGCTGTGCTCTGACTGGTCCTCGGTTGGAAGAATCCTGAGCTTCGGCCCGCGGCAACATCGCCACCACCGGCAGCAAAGTCAGGCACATCAGGAAAGACAGGAATCGGCGCATATTGTTTGTAACTGGTTAAGGTCGTACGGAATATAAAGAACTTTTGTTTTCATAGCCATGCCTGCCTGTGCAAGTAAAGTGAATCAGGCACCCAATGGCTACTCGGTTTGATTTTGTGTGCATGACTCAGCACTTACCCGGTACATGCAACCGATCCGATTTACTACCGCGTGAACTGTTCCAGCTTCACCACATCAAATGCCGGCTCTTCATAAGGATGCGCCGCCCTCAGCGCGTGTATGACCTGCTGCACAAGCTCATCTGCACAAACCAGCTCCACGCGATATTCCTCTACTGTTTCGACAACGCCTGTTTGTCCGAGATACGGTTGACTGCCGCGCAATGGTCTGAATTGCCCCTGGCCAGGACTTTGCCACGCGCAGGAGTCGTAGTTGCCGATGCGCCCGGCTCCGGCTGCAAACAGGGCAGTTTTCACTGCTTCAAGATGACTGGGTGGAACGTAGAAACCAAGTTTATACATAGTATTTTCCCCGCGCTGTTTCCGTGCTGATTATACGCATGTGCTTTGCCCCCCCTGCAAACAGCGCGATGAGGCAGCGGTTTTTTTGCGGTTCTTCATGGGT
>CAIYIP010000046.1 GCA_903926285.1 uncultured Gammaproteobacteria bacterium | reverse complement strand
GGTTGCATTGATAGGAATCGAGAATGGCTATGTTATAGGCAAGGATATTTCCCTGCTGGAAGAATTTCGTAACCGGGGCGCCCGTTATATGACGCTGGTGCACAATGGCCATAACGACATCGGTGATTCTGCCCAGCCACAGGTGCGACTTAATAATGTAGAAGCTGAGCACGGCGGGCTCAGTGACTTCGGCAAGGATGTTGTTACAGAGTTGAATCGGCTCGGTATTCTGGTTGATATATCACATGTATCAAGAGCAACAATGCTACAGGCAACACGCTTATCCAGGGCGCCGGTAATCGCGTCACATTCCAGCGTCACCTCGCGTTTTGATCATCCCCGCAACATGAATGATGAGCAGTTACTGGCCTTGCGTGACAATGGAGGTGTTGTCCAAATTGTTGCGTTCAACGCTTACCTGAAAGAAGGTGGCGCAGCCACCGTCGCCGATTTCGTGGACCATATTGATTACGCGGCAAACCTGATTGGTGTGGAGCACGTTGGTATTTCATCAGATTTTGGCGGAGGTGGCGGAGTTGCCGGTTGGAACGACGCAGCAGAAACCTTTAATGTCACGCTGGAGCTTGTTCGCAGAGGTTATACCGAAGAACAAATAGGCTTGATCTGGGGTGGCAATGTCCTCCGCATACTCGAAGTTGCAGAACAGGTTGCGTCACAAAGTCAGTAGATAAGCCATTTCGCGGCTTGACACGAAGTGGTATCTGGCCATAATGTGTGCCCTGAATTGGTGTGCGGATGTGTTGATTACCCATTGACCCTTTTTCGTAACGATTTCTGCGGCAGGTAGCGTAGAAATTTACGATAAACCCGCGTAACAACTACACATGTTAGTTACTGCCATAGACCCGCTTGAACCATGTAAGTCCTTCTGAGAGAGCGCTCTGAGAAGAGAAGTACTCCGGTTCAATATCCCCCGGCGATATCACGCCATGGGTCAAGACGGTTCAACCCGAACCCAGTCATCTGATATCTGATTCGTGCATGTTATTCATGGCTTTTCATGCCTATTGCATAAGCATGCCGTTCGCACGTTTTTATTCATAGCACAACGAGACTTGGAGAGGATACAGTCATGGCATTACTTTCTGGTGGTGACATGCTTCTGCGTGCATTGCACGACGAAGGCGTGGAGTTCATATTCGGCTACCCCGGTGGGGCGGCTCTTCACATTTATGATGCAATTTTTAACCAGGACAAGGTGGAGCATATACTTGTCCGTCATGAGCAGGCTGCAACTCATGCAGCTGATGGTTATGCGCGTTCCACTGGCAAACCAGGCGTTGTCTTGGTGACCTCAGGCCCTGGTGCCACCAACGCTATTACTGGTATTGCGACAGCCTACATGGATTCAATTCCGCTCGTCGTTATTTCAGGCCAGGTTGCACGCGATGCGGTTGGTTCTGATGCGTTTCAGGAAACTGACATGATTGGCGTCTCACGTCCCATCGTGAAGCATAGCTTCATGATCCAGAATCCCCAGGACATTCCTGACGTAATCAAAAAAGCTTTTTACATCGCGACAACCGGGAGGCCTGGTCCCGTAGTGATCGATATTCCGAAGGATGTAACGGATCCTGCAACCAAGTTTGAATATGCGTATCCCGAGAGCGTAAAAATCCGCTCATATATTCCACCAGTTAAAGGTCATTCTGGTCAGATCAGGAAAGCTGTCGATATCCTACTGGCGGCTAAAAGGCCGATGATTTATACAGGTGGTGGCGTCGTGCTTGGGGATGGCGCGGAACTACTGACTGCGTTGGTGCGAAAATTAGGATATCCGGTCACCAATACATTGATGGGACTTGGTGCTTACCCTGCACCTGATAAACAGTTTTTGGGGATGCTCGGTATGCACGGCACTTATGAGGCCAATATGGCGATGCATGAGGCTGATGTAATTTTAGCCATTGGTGCCCGCTTTGATGATCGCGTGACCAATTCAAACGTCAAAAAATTCTGTCCGGATGCAACCATATTGCATGTCGACATTGATCCGGCGTCTATTTCAAAAACAGTAACTGCGCACGTACCTATAGTTGGACCGGTTGTTCCTGTGCTCAAGGAAATGCTGGAACTGTTAGAACACTCGAAAGTCCAGATTGACAAGGAAGCTCTCGGCAACTGGTGGCAGCAGATAGAACACTGGCGCAAACGTAATTGTCTTGCGGTAACGTCGTCAGCGAATGATGTGATCAAGCCGCAACAGGTAATTCAGGCGCTTTATGAGATTACCAAAGGAGATGCCTATGTGACATCCGATGTTGGCCAACACCAGATGTTTGCGGCCCAGTATTATCATTTTGACAAACCGAGGCGGTGGATCAACTCAGGCGGTCTTGGCACGATGGGTTTTGGTTTGCCGGCAGCAATGGGTGTGCAATTGGCTTTCCCCAAAGCCATCGTTGCTTGCGTAACAGGAGAAGGCAGTATCCAGATGAATATTCAGGAGCTGGCTACCTGCAAGCAATGTGCGTTGCCAATCAAGATCGTCAATCTGAATAACGAAGCTCTTGGCATGGTTAAGCAGTGGCAGGACATGCAGTATGGTGGCCGCCATTCACAAAGCACTTATGCTGAATCGCTGCCTGACTTTGTGAAACTGGTTGAAGCCTATGGTCATGTCGGCATCAGGATCGAAAAACTGAGTGAGTTGAAATCGAAGATGGAATACGCCTTCTCCCTGAAAGACAAGCTGGTCTTTCTGGATATTGCGGTGGACAAGGATGAGCACGTTTATCCGATGGCGATACGCGGTGGTGGCATGAATGAAATGTATCTGAGCAAAACGGAGAGAACCTGGTTATGAGACGCATAATATCCATGCTCATGGAAAACCAGCCTGGTGCACTGTCACGTGTAGTTGGTCTGTTCTCTCAGCGTAATTACAATATCAACTCTCTTACTGTTGCGCCTACGGAAGATGCCAGTTTGTCGCGCCTTACTGTGACTACTGTGGGCGATGACAGGAAGATTGAACAGATCATCAAACATCTCAACAAGCTCGTGGATGTCACCAAGCTGGTTGATCTCACCGAAGGCAGTCATATCGAGCGCGAATTGATGCTGATAAAGGTCAAGGCTTCAGGTGCTCAGCGCGCTGAGGTTAAACGTGTGGCTGACATTTTTAGGGGAGTGGTCGTTGACATTACTCCAACTATGTATACCATCCAGCTCACAGGAACTAGCGATAAGCTGGATGGGTTTATAGCAGCGCTCGCGGGCACGCCAATTCTCGAAGTGGCAAGGACCGGAGTCTCAGGAATAGCAAGAGGGGAAAAGGTACTGAGCTTGTAGAACTTCGCAAGGCCCAGTACAAAAAAAGAAGAAGATACTGTTTGCAGATTACAATTCTGAAAAGAACAGCCAAAGCCAGGCCAAAAACCTGGCTTTTTATTGCCCGTCTTTTAGCAAAAGTTTATACAACCTTCTTCATGCTGGTCATATGGCCTC
>CAIYIP010000045.1 GCA_903926285.1 uncultured Gammaproteobacteria bacterium | reverse complement strand
GGCGAAGTATTTGCAATGCGAGCTCGCGACGCATTTCCTGCTGGATCAGCCTGGCTTCATCGCTTTTGGCCGCAGCATTTTCCGGATCAGCAAGATAGACGCGTTCGAGGCTTATTGTTTCCGGCCCCAGCACAGAGGTGCCGGTATTGAGCAACTGGAAAGGCACACTCATCGTAAGCTGATATTCCCCTGCACGCGCCAGGTTGTTGACACTCAGCGCGCGCTCACTGTTTTGCTCTTGCCCGATTTGCAGGCGATAACCACTGCTTTGCTCGACTGCTTCCACATCAACATCGTTGTTACGTAAAACGCGGCGCAATTCACGCACTATGTCGCTGTTCGCATCAGTGCTTTGTATTTGCATGGTCTGTAGTGCGGCAGGCAGAGCAGCAGTGCCACGCAGGCTGAAGCCGCAACTGCTTAATGCAGCAAGCGCGCACACCATAAATGCCAAAACGCACAGACAACATATTTTTCACTTTAGCTCACCACTATATTGATAAGACGCTCGGGAACTACGATCACCTTGCGCACTGTTTGTCCTGTGGTAAATTTCACAATAGTTTCATCTGCAAAGGCAGCAGCTTCGATCACTTCCTTGCTGCTGCCGACTGGCAGTTCAAGAACTGTGCGTAGTTTGCCATTTACCTGCACGGCGATACTGACCTTGTTTTGCACGAGTGCAGTTTCGTCATGCACCGGCCATGCGGCATCGATGATTGCAGTTTCATTGCCCAGATGCTGCCAGAGCACATGACACATATGCGGCACGATAGGCGCGAGCAGCAATATCATGGCTTCCATGGCTTCCTGCACCACCGCCTGGTTTTGGCTACCTTCTGTCAGTTCCTGTGTGCTCATGAACTTGCTGAGCTCGTTGTAGAGCTCCATTACCGCAGCGATAGCAGTATTGAATACCTGGCGCCGATCATAATCATCAGTAACTTTTTTGATGGTGGCATGGGTTTTCAGGCGCAGTTCTTTTTGCGCATCATTGAGTTGGGTGGGTAATACTTCCTGGTAACCGGGCGTAAAGCCGCCAATCAACTTCCAGAGGCGTTTCAGAAAGCGGTATGCGCCTTCCACGCCATTGTCGGACCATTCGAGACTCTGGTCGGGCGGCGATGTGAACATCATGTACATACGCACGGTATCAGCACCGTACTCGGCAATCAGTCCTTCTGGGTCAACCGTGTTGCCCTGCGACTTGGACATTTTGGAACCGTCTTTCAGCACCATGCCCTGAGTCAGTAGGCGTTTGAAAGGTTCGTCGGTTTTGACAAGGCCTTCATCGCGCATGAGCTTGTGGAAGAAACGTGAGTAGAGCAAATGCAGGATGGCATGTTCGATGCCGCCGATGTACTGGTCGACATCCAGCCAATAGTCAACTTCCTCTTTGTTCAGCATCCCGTCTTCATAACGCGCACTGCAGAAACGTGCGTAGTACCAGGAAGATTCCATGAAGGTGTCGAAGGTATCCGTTTCACGTTCAGCCTTGCCGCCGCATTTGGGACACTCACAATTGATGAAGCTGGCCATCTTCTTGATGGGCGAGCCGCTGCCATCAAATTCCACGTCTACCGGCAGCACCACGGGCAGGTCCTTGTCCGGAACGCGCTGCGCGCCGCAGGTTGCGCAATTGATGATCGGAATCGGTGCGCCCCAGTAACGCTGGCGGCTGATACCCCAGTCGCGCAGGCGGAAATTTACGGTCTTGCGACCAGTGCCCCGCGTTGTGAAATGATCAACCAGTTGCGAAAAGGCCTGGTGAAAATCGAGACCGCTATAAACACCTGAATCAATAAGAATGCCCTTGTCGACAAACGCAGTCTTGCTTATGTCGCAGTGTTCATTACCTGCAGGCTTGATAACTTGTTTGATGCTTAGCTGGTATTTCTGCGCAAACTCATAGTCGCGCTGATCGTGAGCGGGTACCGACATGACAGCACCTGAGCCGTAGGTCATCAGCACAAAATTCGCAATCCACACCGGCACCTGTTCGCCCGTAAGTGGATGGATCGCCCAGATGCCTGAATCGATGCCTTCTTTTTCGAGCGTGGCCATGTCGGCTTCTGCGAGCTTGATGTTGTCCTGGCGTTTTATGAAGGCGGCAATAGCCGGATTATGTTCCGCAGCCTTCAAGGCCAGAGGATGCTGTGCAGCAATTGCGCAATAAGTAACACCCATGATTGTGTCGGGGCGCGTGGTATAGACAGTCATTACGTCATCGCTGCCTGCAACCTTGAATTCAAACTCCAGGCCTTCGGAGCGACCTATCCAGTTTTGCTGCATCACGCGCACGCGTTCAGGCCAGCCGTCTAGCTTGTCGAGGTCAGCCAGCAGTTCCTCTGCATAAGCGGTGATCTTGATGAACCATTGCGGAATTCTGCGGCGTTCAACGAGTGCTCCTGAGCGCCAGCCGCGGCCATCTATCACCTGTTCGTTAGCGAGCACAGTTTGATCGACGGGATCCCAGTTCACTTCGGCTTCTTTCTTGTAGACGAGGCCTTTCTCGAACAGGCGGCAGAAGAACCATTGTTCCCAACGGTAATAATCCGGATGGCATGTGGCTAGTTCGCGATCCCAGTCGTAGGCATAACCAAGTTGCTGCAGCTGCTTGCGCATGTAAGCGATATTTTCGAAAGTCCATTTTGCGGGCGGCACGTTATGCTTCATCGCGGCATTTTCGGCAGGCAGGCCAAACGCATCCCAACCCATCGGTTGCAGCACGTTGCGGCCGCGCATGCGTTGGAAGCGGGAAATTACATCGCCGATCGTGTAGTTGCGCACGTGACCCATGTGCAAACGGCCGCTCGGGTAGGGGAACATCGACAGGCAATAGAATTTGGGCTTGGAAGGATTTACGGCAACTTTGAAACTGCTGTGGTCGCGCCAGTAGGCTTGCGCTGCGGCTTCAACTTCCTGATGGGTATAGTCTTCGGTGATTTTGGCTGACATGGGCTGTGCTGATGTGAAAAATGACTGCGAAGAATACCAAACAAAGCCGCCCGGCCTCCAGCGGCTTGTGGGAGTTGTCGCAAATTAACGGCGGCTGGCTTAGGAAGAGTGTCGTACATGCATCTCGTACATTCATCAGATGCCTAATTTAACGGTTTCTGCATGCGCCAGGCGTCCTGGCCGTCTTCGTAGTATTCGGGGAGACTCATATAAGTAGAATAATTTAGTTTTTCGTAAAGCGTTATTGCGATCGTGTTGTTTTTTGCGACTTCGAGGCGGACTGCGGTGCAGCCTTTGCGTTTGCTGGCTTTTGCCATGCCTTCCATCAGCAGTCGACCGAGGCCTTTGCCTCTGGCTGCTGGCGATATAGCCAGGGAATAGGCGCGCGCCACAGTGCTGTCGCTACGCGTAAAGGCGAGGCAGTAGCCAAGCACATGCCTGGTAGCGTCAGCAGCGACCGCTACAAGGAGTATGCCATTAGGGGCTTCAAGCCAGTGGTGCATGCGGCGCGGGCTGAGGCGTTCGCAGCTGAAACTGCCGGTTTCGAGTTCCATCAATTGGCTGAAATCTTCAGGCCTGGCTTTGCGGATAACAAAATGCGTGGTTTTTCCTGCTTTCATTTGGCGGTCTTGCTGCAAAGTGAGTGCTGAAGGGATGAGTGAAATTTGGTCCACTGTAAACTAAACGGCATTGTGGGAGTTTGAGTATTTCTTGCTGCGGAAATTCTAGCATTCAGCCTAGGATTCAGTCTTGCTTTGACATGAAAAAAAGGCATACTGCCTCGCATTGTCCCCTTCACTATGCCTCGCCCACGGAGACCACATATTACATGTCCAATGTCCTTATCGTTGTGGATAGGCTGGAAGACTGGGAACCCTACTATCCAAGCGATCTGGTAATCTCCTTCGATCAATATCTCGCGTTGAAAACAGTCCCGAATCAGCGTGTCCGCGTCATCAACCTGTGCAGCGACTACAGCTACCTGAGCGAGGGTTACTATTGTTCACTGCTTGCAGAAGCCAAAGGCCATCACGTCATTCCGCCGAGCAAAGTGCTCAACGATATCTGGTCGCCACTGCTGTACCAGCTGAACGTTGATGAACTGTTTGAAGCGCTCAACAAGATGTACAAAAACCAGGAGCATCCTGAACAACTCGAATTCAAAACTTATTTTGGCCAGGTGGAAGAGCCATCACTCAAACCATTGGCACGTGTTGTGTTCGAACGATTTCCCTCACCCATAGTATCGCTCACGCTCAAATACCTTGATGGCAACTGGGTGATTGCGGATCTCGGCATCATTGACCACAAGAGTCTGACGGATGCTGAAGAAACTGCGTTCGGCGAAGCGCTCGACAATTTCAGCCGCGAAATCTGGCATCCGAAGAAGACGCGTAAACATGCCAAATATGATCTTGCGATTCTGGTAAACGAAAAGGAAGTCCTGCCACCGAGCAACATGTCGGCGATCAAGAAATTCATCCAGGCTGGCAAGAACCTGGGTGTGAACGTGGAGATCATTACCCCCGACGATTTCATGCGCTTGCCAGAATACGACGCACTGTTTATTCGCGAAACCACAGGTATCGAGCACCACACGTACCGTTTCGCCAAAAAGGCGGAAAGTATGGGCCTCGTTGTGATCGATGATCCAACCTCTATTTTGCGCTGCACCAATAAAATTTACCTCGCTGACTTGTTCGCCACTACCGGAGTGCCGGCGCCAAAAACGCTTTTCCTGAGTCGTGACCGTCCGGAACAGCTCGAAATGGCGGCTGAAACGCTTGGTTTTCCGATTGTCATCAAGATCCCTGATGGTTCTTTCTCGCGCGGCATGGTCAAGGTGGAAGACATGGATGAGCTGCGTGCCAAGTCAAAACCCTTATTTGCGGAATCGAGTCTTCTGCTCGCGCAGGAATTTCTCTACACCGATTTTGACTGGCGCATTGGTATCCTCAACAACAAGGCGCTCTACGCGTGCCGATACTACATGGTCAAGGACCACTGGCAGATTTATCGCCACAAGGATGAAACCAACGACAAGACCAAGTCCGGTGGCTTCGATACCTTGCCCACCTTTGAGGTGCCACGTGCAGTGCTGCAGGCTGCGTTGAAGGCCACCAAACAAATAGGCGATGGTTTCTATGGTGTTGATGTCAAACAGTGGGGCGACAAAGCCTACGTGATAGAAGTGAACGACAATCCGAGCATCGAAACCGGTGTCGAGGATCAGTATCTCGGCAATGAGCTCTACAGTCTCATCATGCAGGAATTTGTGCGGCGTATTGAAGAATAAAGAACAGTATCCAGTTGAATGACTCTTAGTTAAGGCCTTCTCCATGAAAGTG
>CAIYIP010000044.1 GCA_903926285.1 uncultured Gammaproteobacteria bacterium | reverse complement strand
GTGGGGAACATTCCCTGGTTTAGCGTTGACTCACTCCAGTTAACTGAAATCGTAAAGTTATTGAACTTGTTGCCATCCCTGTCGAGGAATCCCTGCTTGGTATTAAAAGCAGTTGTTGGCAAGTTAGAAAGAGGTGCAAGAACCGCATCGGCAATCGGGAGGAACTTACCGGTCACCGGATCAATTGATGAAACAGAACGTGCTGGCTGTACAACGTAAAAGCCAATCGAAGGATCCACTTCCGGGCTGGCTTTGATTTCCTGCACTGGGCCAAAACCCTCATCAATCTTGGTGTTGCTGTAACCCAGGTTAAAAGACAGCCCCTGGGTTTCACTCAATTGATATCCGTAAGTTGTGCTGATGTTTAATTGATTGGTGCTGTAACTTGCCAGGTTCAGCTCGGCGTAATCCGACTTGGTATAGGAAACAGAATAACCTCGGCTGACTCCATCAATCGTGTAGTAGGGATCAAAATAGTTAAACGCATAATTGGTACTGAATGCGCTGGTATTGGCATTGATTCCAATGGTTTTGCCAGTGCCCAGAAAATTTTGCTGCTGGAGATTTGCACTTAACACCAGACCCTGTACCTGGCCATAACCCAGACTGCCGCCGATGGTGCCTGACAATTGCTCAGCCACTGTGTAGGCAACGTCGATCTGATCGGTAGTGCCTGGCACCGGGGTGGTTTCAAACGCCACCTCAGAGAAATATCCCAGTCTTTCCATTCTGACTTTGGATTGTTCAAGTGCTGCATTCGATGCTGGGGCACCTTCCATCTGGCGCATTTCGCGTCGCAAAACTTCGTCTGCGGTATTGGTGTTGCCAGTAAAAGTTATGCGGTTGACGTAGGTGCGGCTGCCTGGTTCGACAAAAAAGGTAATATCGACAGTTTTATCTTCTTCATTAATAGAAGGCACGCCCTCCACTTCGGCAAAGAAATAACCGCGATTGCCCAACAACTGCTTCATAAATTCGGCGGTGGATGTAACCAACTGCTGGGAGAAGACCTGCCCTTCCCTCACTTGTATCACAAGATTCAGGAGATCCTCGGAATCCACCAGATCGCCGGCGAGCTCCACTTCATTGACCTTGTAGACTTCGCCTTCGAAGATGTTGACGGTGATATAGACTTCATCCTTGTCGGGCGATACGGATACCTGCGTGGACGTGATGTCAAAATTAATGTAACCCTGGTCCATGTAATAGGAAGTCAGTCGTTCCAGATCGCCATTGATTTTTTCGCGCGCGTAACGGTCATCTTTCTTGAACATGGAAGTTAGATGGGTCGTGCGTAATTCAAAGAGGTCCAGTAATTCTTCGTCATCGAATACCGTATTGCCTACAACATTGATATGCACGATCTTGGAAGCATCACCCTCGGTAACATTGATATTGAGCGCAACGCGGTTACGCTCCTGTTCATCAATGTCGAGTTCGACCCGGGCACCATACATGCCTTGTGCAACGTACTGTTCTTCAAGTGCCAGTTGCATGCCTTCCAGAGTTGAAGGTTTGTATACCTGGCCTACAGCCAGGCCAGCTTTGGTCATGTTTTCAAGCAGGGCTTCGGTTGGAATCAGTTTGTTGCCTTCAATTTCTATCGCGGAAATTGTCGGACGTTCCGTCACGCGGATGATCAGCACACTATCTTCTGTAAGCACTTCAATATTTTCAAAATAATCCGACGCAAAAACGTCCTGGATCAGATTGGCAATATCCTGTTGATCAACTGCGTCGCCAACGCGAATGTTGAGCAGGCCGAAAACACTGCTGGCAGCAACACGCTGTAAGCCTTCCAGGCGGATGTCTGTAACAGTAAGGGTTTGTGCCTGCAGCGCAGCAGGTAAGCCCAGCAGGGCCAAAGCACATACAGACAGTGAACGTTTAAACAACTTGGGAATCATTAGGAAATAGAAGCCTTAAAACAAACGATTCACATCGTTATAGAGTGCTAGAAACATGACGCCTGCAACCAGCATGATGCCGAATTGCATGCCCCATTCCTGGATTTTTCGCGGTACTGGACGGCGGATAATGCCTTCAACTGCGTAATAAAAAAGATGGCCGCCATCAAGTACGGGGATGGGCAACAGATTCAAAACTCCCAAACTGACGCTCAGTACCGCCAGAAAGCTCAG
>CAIYIP010000043.1 GCA_903926285.1 uncultured Gammaproteobacteria bacterium | reverse complement strand
GTCAGCCCTATGGTATAGGATATGATTGCCACAACAGCTTTAGCGGATAATCCCATGCTTCTGGAAATGATCTGTACCGGCGAAGAAGTACTGTCGGGGCAAATTGTTGACACCAATGCCGCCTGGTTTGCCGATACCATGCTTAATCTTGGTATCGAACTGCAGCAGCGCATCACCGTGGGTGATCGCATGCCGGATCTGATGAGAGTCTTTCTTGAGCGCAGCCAGCACGCCGATGTCATACTCGTGAATGGAGGCCTCGGCCCCACGAGCGACGACCTTTCAGCTGAAGCCATGGCGCACGCCGCTGGTGTGCCCTTGGTCGAAAACCAGCAATGGCGTGCGCATCTGCTGGACTGGTTCACGCGTCGTGGCAGAGTGATGCCCGCCAGTAATTTCAAACAATGCTTCCTCCCTGCAACCGCCATTCTCGTCGACAACCCTGTTGGTTCGGCACCTGGTTTCCGTATCAAACTAAACCGCGCCTGGCTTTTCTTCACGCCAGGCGTGCCTGTCGAATTCAAGCATATGGTGACGGAACAATTTGTGCCATTTGTGCAAGATGCATTTAAGAACGGACAGGCAACTAGACTCCATAAATTCCTGACCTTCGGCCATGGCGAATCAGCCCTTGCCGACCAGATCAGTCAACTATCGGCTCCTGCGGGCATCACAGTTGGCTACCGGCCGTCTGCCCCGCATGTGGAAATCAAGGTTTTTGCGCGCGGCGCCACAGCCATCGCGAGTATGGAAAATTTTCTGGATCTGCTCCGCATTACACTTGGTACTGCCTTAGTTTCCGAACGTTATGCATCAGTAGCGGAAGAAGTGCACCAACTCCTGCTCACAAGCGGCCATACTCTCGCCATGGCCGAATCATGCACGGGCGGTATGCTGGCAAGCCAGTTGATCGAATACTCCGGCAGCTCCGCCTACCTGCATCAAAGCCTTGTCACCTACGCCAATGCAGCAAAAACTGCTGTGCTAGGTGTGAGCCCTGCGATTCTTGAGAACCATGGCGCAGTATCAATTGAGACTGTAATTGCTATGGCCAAAGGAGTACGCGAACTGCTGGACAGCGACTACGCTCTCGCCACTTCCGGCATTGCGGGTCCGGATGGAGGCAGTGTAGACAAGCCTGTTGGCACCGTAGCAATCGCCCTGTGTGACCGCGAACAGTGCTGGGTGCAGGTTGTCTCGCTCGGTCAACGTTCGCGTACCATGATCCGGGTGATGAGTTGTGCCGTAGCACTCGACATGCTGCGCAGGAAACTGCTGCTTTCGAGCCCTCTTGTCAGTTACCCTTTTATTCCGGCAGTGGCAACTTACATGGAGCAGACCCATTAAAATTGTCTTTTCCATACGCTGGAAACTGATTCTTTCCATCATTCTGCCGTTGCTGCTTGTAACCGGCATCGTGATGGGGCTGACACTGCAACGCGTGTATTACTCAGCGACAGACGGCCTGCAACAGCAATACATCCGCGAAATAAATCTGCTGGCGCGCAGCATCGACAACGAATTTGTTTCACTCGCGCGCATCGCCGAAGACACTGCCATTTTCCTGCGTATGCAGCCGACTCTGGACGAGGCGCAGCTGTACGATCTATTACGCCAGAATGCGGGCCGTAGCCCCCTTATTTATGGTGCAGCAATAGCGTTTGAACCCTTCGCGTACAGCCGTGAACAACGCCTGTTTTCTCCTTATATCTACGATATCGATCTGAAAGCCATCGATATCGGTGCGGTTGCCTACGACTACACCTCGGGTGAATGGGAGTGGTATGCCGCAGTAGAAGCTACACACATGGCGCAGTGGACCGAACCTTATTTTGACACCGGCGCCGGCAATCTTGCGATGACCACCTATTCCGCCCCCATCATGCGTGATGGTGAATTTGTCGGTGTAACCACGGTGGATCTGCGCCTCGACAACTTGAGCACAAAAATCTCCGCACAGCTCAACAACCAGAAATTCATGATCATGAGCGCACACGGCCGCTTTGTGTCGCACTACAAGCCGGAGATAGCGCTTAATTCCACATTGCAGGATCTCGTAGCAGACCAGAGCAATCCTGCGTTCCAGTCAATTGCAGACAAAATCATGGGCGGCAGCACCAGCCTCGACATCATTGAAAACCTCGTTCTCTATGACGAAGTTATTGCGGGCAATACCTGGATTTTCTCCACGCCTATTCCGTCCACCGACTGGTATCTCGCAACCCTGGTATCTGAAGTGGATGTCACCAGTCCTCTGCGTGAACAAATCAAAATTGCCTTGCTGGGACTCTCGCTGACCATCGTGCTGATTTTTTTCCTGGTCTGGTTTATCAGTAGCCGCCTTACTAACCCGATCAAGAAACTGGAAGCAGCCGTGTCGGATGTCGCCCGCGGCAAACTCGACACTCATATCGAAAACATCCGTTCGCTCGATGAACTAGGCCGCCTGAGCATCGGTTTCAACCGCATGCTGAAAAACCTCAAAAAGCAGATCAACATCCAGAGCCAGCAGGAAGCTGCGCAAAAGTTGCTGGAACGCGAATGGCAGATGGCGCGCGAAACCCAGCGTTCGCTGCTGCCAACAGAGTTCCCGCCGTTTCCGGATCATGACGAATTTGAATTACATGCCATTAACCAGGCAGCTAAGCATGTAGCGGGCGACTTTTTTGACTTCTTCTTTATCAATCCAAAAACCCTGATCTTCATCATTGCCGACGTGAGTGGCAAAGGTATGTCGGCTGCCTTGGTGATGGCCGTTACCCGCACGATCGTGCGCGATCTCGCGCAGAGCGGCAAATCGCCGGCGGATATTCTGCGCGAAACCAATGAACGCCTGCGCGAAAGCCAGAAAGGGGCGGCGTTCGTTACCATCTTCCTCGGTAGTTACAACATTCTCACTGGCAAGATCCAGTATGCCAACGGCGGACACATGCCTCCGTTCCTGTTGGCCAAAAATGGCTCTGCGACCACGGTCGGTGATGCTACCGGCACAATCGTGGGCATGCTCGAAGACCAGGACTACCGCAATGCTGAGTTACGCCTGCAACCAGGCGAGACCCTGCTGCTTTATACCGATGGTTTCCCCGAGGCTCGCACCTCTTCAGGGGAGTTTTACGGGGCAGCCCGTATCAAGTCCTTCCTGCAACGTCAGGCCAATAGCAGCGTAAGCATTCTGTGTGAAAGCGCCATTCGCGAAATCAACACTTTCCAGGAAGGCAACCTGGCTGACGACATCACCATTCTTGCGCTGCGACGAGTGACGGGAAACAGCCCCAACCTGTTTAGCGACGTACTTAAACCAAGGTCCTGACCCAGGCTCAGAACCAATTCAGCCTGCTACCTCCATACGTTTCCTTCAGTTAACGTTAAATTAACCGTTGTCCAACGGTTAAGCGCTGGCTCTTGTATAAAAACTCCTGTCGAATGACTGTGCAGTATTCCGGACACGGGGTTCGCCACACCAGGGAGCTTACTAAATGGATACTGTTTTTTCCAATTCGGAACCCAAGAGGCAGTTATGAACAAACTACAATCATCTGTTGTGCTGCTGGCACTGGGCGCACTCGCTGGCGCTCCAGCCGAGGCTCATACTCCGCTTTTCGATTGCTTCGATAATGGTGACAAGACCATCACCTGCGAGGGTGGCTTTTCAGATGGCGCCTCAGCAGAAGGCGTGGTCATCCGAGTACTTGATGCCCAGGGCAAAGTCCTTGAACAACGAGAGCTCGATGCGAGTGGCAGCGTCACGATGGCGCGCCCGGAAGGAGAGTTCTCCGTTTCCTTCACGGCAGGGACGGATCACAGCATCACGGTATTGGGTGACGACATCGTTGAGTGATTCAAACATGCCGGGGCAGATGCCCTCTCCTGAATCCCGGCACTCCCTTGAAACCAAACCATTAAAAACGACAAAGAATCATAAAGAGAACCGTAAATGAAACTGACGTTATCAGGCCTTGTGTGTGGACTTGCCCTCGGTTGTGCCAGCCTTACGGCCAGCGCCCACTTTCTGGTGATGTACACCCCGCAAACTGCCCTGCTCCGCGGTACAGATATTCCCTTTACCTTGGTCTTTACCCACGCTTTTGCGGGCACCCCCACAATGGCTATGGAAAAACCGCAGCGTTTTTACTACTCCAGGAAACCTGGCCCGAGTGAGCCCAGCGAAGAAGTTGATCTGTCGCAATATCTCGAACCAATCGATTGGCATACTGAGGACACAACCGTCAGCGCCTGGAAGGCCAACGTCCCACGTAATGAGATGCGCTCACTTGGCGACTATCAAGTGGTACTAGAACCAACACCCTATCTTGAAGCAGGTGAAGGTCTGTACATCCAGCAATTTGCCAAAGTGATGATCAATGTCGGCGGCGTACCGGGCAACTGGAATGAAACCCTTGGCCTGCCCGCAGAAATTCACGCCCTGAATAAACCGTACGCCAACTGGACGGGCGGCGTGTTCCGCGGCGTTGTCCTGAGCGATGGTGTTCCGGTGCCTTTCACCCAGGTGGAAGTTGAATACCTCAACCATGATCTTGATGTTGAGAACAACCGCTTCGTAGAAGAGGGCAAGATCAACGCACCGCATCCTTCCCTCGAAGCAATGGTGATCCTCACGAATGCAGATGGTGAATTCTCGTTTGCCTTGCCCAAGGCAGGCTGGTGGGGCTTTGCAGCACTCACGGTCGGCCCCGAAAAAGAATTCAACGGTATGCCGTTGTCCCAGGATGCTATCCTTTGGGTACAGGCCACAGATTTACCCAAGTGATCTGCTAATTTGCGGAGGAAATGTCCATGACAACG
>CAIYIP010000042.1 GCA_903926285.1 uncultured Gammaproteobacteria bacterium | reverse complement strand
TAGCGCTTGCTCTCTTTTTGCACAAGCGTAACCAGCACGAAAGGGTCAACGGTGGTATCACTGCCAAAACGCAATTTGCCGCCAGCGGGGTTTGCTTCAATTTTGGTGATTCCCAGTTTTTCTGCAAGCAACTTCAGGCGGGTTACTTCAAAAAGATAGTTGGCGGGTTCGGGTAATAATCCAAAGCGGTCAATCATTTCAACTTTGAGCTCGCGTAATTCCGCATCTGAGCCTGCACTGGCGAGGCGTTTGTACATCAAAAGTCTGCCATGAACATCCGGCAGATAGGTGTCAGGGAGTAAGGCAGGAATACGTAGATTGACTTCAGTACTACCATGCAGGGGTTGATCCAGATTGGGTTTTTTACCGGCCTTCAGCAGTTTTACGGTCTGGGCCAGCATTTCGCTGTAAAGCGTAAAACCGATAGTGTGCATATGACCACTTTGTTCTTCACCGAGCAATTCACCTGCGCCACGAATTTCGAGGTCATGGCTTGCCAGCGTAAAACCTGCGCCTAGGGTATCGGCAGCACTGATGGCATCAATACGTTTTGCAGCATCTTGGGTCATTTCCTTGGGCGGCGGTGTCAACAGGTAAGCATAAGCCTGGTGATGAGAGCGGCCAACACGGCCTCGTAACTGGTGTAACTGCGCGAGTCCAAAAGTATCGGCACGATCGATAATGATGGTGTTAGCGCTGGGAATATCGATACCTGTTTCAATAATGGTTGAGCACACCAGAACGTTAAAGCGTTTGTGATAAAAATCCGACATCACTCTTTCCAACTCGCTTTCGCGCAACTGGCCATGACCCACACCGACACGCGCTTCCGGTACAAGCTTGCGAATTTCTTCTGCGGTTTTTTCGATGCTTTTGACTTCGTTGTGCAGATAGAACACCTGGCCGCCGCGCAGCAGTTCACGGTGAATGGCTTCCTTGACCAAGGCCGGAGTGGACTGGCGGATAAAGGTTTTAACAGACAGCCTGCGTGCGGGTGGTGTTGCAATGATCGAGAGGTCGCGCATCTCTGCCATCGCAAGATTCAGTGTGCGGGGAATAGGTGTGGCGGTAAGTGTAAGAATGTCCACACTGGCTTTTAAAGCGAGGAGCTTGTCCTTTTGCCGGACGCCAAAGCGGTGTTCTTCATCGATGATCAACAAGCCGAGATTGCGGTAGAGAATTCTTTCCTGCAGAAGTTTATGGGTGCCGATAACAATATCGACGTTGCCCAGCTCCAGTTGTTTCAGCGTCTGCTCCTGCTGGCTTCCACTTACAAAACGGGACAACAAGGAAATATTTACTGGCCAGTCGGCAAAGCGGTCTTTGAAGGTTTCATAGTGTTGCTGCGCCAGCAATGTCGTTGGTACCAGTACGGCAACTTGTTTTTGATTGGCCACTGCAATGAATGCAGCGCGCAGTGCAACTTCGGTTTTGCCGAAGCCAACATCGCCGCAAACCAGTCTGTCCATGGGACGAGCGCTCGTCATGTCACGGATTACGGCCTGTATGGTTTCGCTCTGGTCCTCGGTTTCCTCGAAGGGAAATGCATTGATGAAAAGCTGATAGTCGGCTTCTGGCAGCGTGAATTTATGACCGGTCTGGGCCGCGCGGCGGGCATGTAAATCGAGCAACTCGGCAGCCACGTCGATAATTTTTTCTGCCGCTTTGCGTTTGGCTGTCTGCCATTGATCGGTGCCGAGCTTATGCAG
>CAIYIP010000041.1 GCA_903926285.1 uncultured Gammaproteobacteria bacterium | reverse complement strand
TGGCCAAATCAGATGAATTGGGCAATCTTGCATTTGAATCACAGGATCTTGAAGCTCCCGCAGCAACTATGGGTTTGACCGTCCAGCGCTCGGATTGGTTCGGCCGTGCCGGAGGGACTGGCATCACCAGCGAAGTCGAAGTCATCAATGCTGCATTCAGTACGGAAGTTATTGAAGATAGACAAAACAGTGAATTGATTCAGATAGACGATTCCCGCAGCGTGGTGCTTCGCGTGGTAGAACATCAATTACAGCTGGTTCAGGAACTTGATGCTGTCCGCGGAGAGATACAAGTGTTATTACAGCTTGAAAAGATCAAGGAGCAAGTGCGCACAACTGGCGAAGCTTTGCTGAGCACCTTAAAGGAAGGCGGCAATGTTGACGAACTTCTTCAAGTGCAGAATGCAGCCTGGTCACAACTGGACGCTGTAGAAAGAACTACCCCAAATATTGATCCTGAAATATCCCAGAAATTGTTTGCCATTGCTCGTCCTGTTGTAGATGCAACAGAAGTTGCGGGTTTCGAACTTTCCGATGGCAGCTATCTTATTGTTGAGCTCCAGTCAGTAATTGATGGTACGCCAGCTGACTTCTCCGAAGGTGAAGAACAAAACATGCGTAATTTTATCAGCCAGCAGGCAGCAGCCAATGATTTCGCTGGTTTCATGGAGAACCTGGAGAACCGTGCAGATATTCGCGGTCGGGACGAAACCGTAGAAGCTGAGTTTTAATTACTCAAGAAGAATGAATCACACCAGGTGGCAGGCAACCAGATGACCTGGAGCTACTTCACGCAGTAGTGGCCGTTCTTCAAGGCAACGTGCCTGAACAAGTGGGCAGCGCCCTGCGAAGCGACAGGATGGCTTCAGGTTTATCGGAGATAGGATCTCACCCTGAATAAGTGCATCGCTGCGCTGTCTCTCATATTCAGGATCGGGTTCCGGATTCGATTTTACGAGCAACTGCGTGTAGGGATGTTTAGGGGCGAAATACACCGCATCAGCCGACCCTAGTTCAATCAGCGACCCCAGATACATCACCGCCATGCGGTCCGAAATATAACGCACCATCGAAAGATCATGAGCAATAAACAACATGCTCAGCCCCATCGACGATTTTAATTCATCCAGTAGTTTGACTACCTGTGCCTGTACAGAAACATCAAGCGCTGAGATAGGTTCATCACAAACGAGTAATTTTGGTTCTACAATAAGTGCGCGGGCTATCCCGACTCTTTGCCTTTGACCACCTGAAAATTCGTGCGGGTAGCGCGAGAGATGATCAGAATGCAAACCTACGCGTTCGAGCCAATAGACGACTCTGTCGCGAACACTGGCGAGTGAACATTGATCGCGGATAACTATGCCTTCTGCGATGATTTCTCCGATAGTCATCCTCGGATTCAGTGAGCTGTAAGGATCCTGAAAAATAATCTGGATTTCGCGTGCCTGATTTTTGAAATCTTCGGCTTTGTAATGAGCTGGCAGAACACGTCCTTTGTAAATAACTTCTCCGGCAGTTTTGTCATGTAAACCTATTAGGGTTTTGCCGAAAGTGGTTTTTCCTGAACCGCTTTCGCCGACTAGGCCAAGCACTTCATGTTCCTGGATGCCAACCGAAACATCATCCACAGCATGGACAATCTGACCCTTAGCAATGGTGAAATATTTACGCAGTTGTTTGGCTTCAATAATCATTTGATAAACATCAGTTGGTCGGATCTTTCAAGCTTTGCTGCAAGATATGAGCAGGGGCATTAGCGTGATGTAGCCAGCAGCGAGCACCATGGTGATTGCCAAAAATGGGTGGAGAATTTTTCTCACAGACTTTCATAGCATACATACAGCGCGCATAAAATCCACATCCTTCAGGGGGAGCAAACAGATCAGGTGGACTCCCTGCAATTACCCGTAATTCCTGTTCCACCGTTTTGTTGCTGGGCATGGCTTCTTTAAGGCCTACGGTGTATGGATGGGATGAACGGTAAAAAATATCATCGACGGATCCTGTCTCAACTATCTGCCCTGCATACATGACGGCGACATCGTGCGCCATACGTGCCACCACACCGAGGTCATGTGTGATCAATATTATCGACAGTCCCTGTTTTTCCTGCAGGTTGCGCAACAGGTTAAGTATCTGTGCCTGGATCGTAACGTCGAGGGCTGTCGTAGGCTCGTCAGCGATTAGTACGTCCGGCTTACAGGCCAGACTCATCGCGATCATGACACGCTGCAGCATGCCGCCAGAAAACTCGAAGGGATATTGGCGTGCCCGTCTTGCGGGCTCAGATATCTGGGTTAGCGCGAGTAACTCCAACACTTCTACCCATGCAGTTTTTTTATCCATAGCACGATGCACAATCAAGGTTTCTGCGATCTGATTGCCGATAGTCATCGTCGGATTCAGGGCACTCATGGCATCCTGGAAAATCATGCCAAGGCGTTTGCCTCTGTATTGATTCAACCTTTCTGTCTTGAGCCCGAGAATTTCTTCGCCATCAAGAAGGGCGGAGCCGCTGGTTATTTTCCCGGGTGGCATGGGAATAAGACCCATGAGGCTCTGCACCGTTACAGATTTGCCGCAACCCGATTCCCCGACGATTGCAAGCGTTGTTCCTTTGCGTAGTTTGAACGACACATCACGCACGGCTTTGACAGTGCCACCATAAGTGGTGAATTCGACAGCGAGGTTGTTAACTTCGAGAGCATATTGATTAACTGAGGTCATTCACGCGACCTCATGCGGGAGTCCAGTGCGTCGCGCAGACCATCACCGAGCAGATTAAAAGCCAGTACCGTGACGCTGATAAAAAAGGCAGGAAACAACAGCTCGTGCGGCGTGGATAACATGGAGCGTATGCCTTCATTGCTCATGGAACCCCAGGAAGGAGTAGGGGGCGCAACACCCATGCCGATGAAAGACAGGAAAGCTTCGGTGAAGATGGCCATTGGTATTGCAAAGGTCAGGGTGACAAGGATCAAGCCCATCGTATTGGGAATCATATGGCGAAAAATCAGATATGCAGGATTTGCACCCAGCAGACGCGCAGCTTGCACAAATGCTTCTTCGCGTAACTGCAGGACCTGGCCACGTACAATCCTGGCAACATTGGGCCAGCTCAACAGCACCAGCGCAACCAGCATGGGGAAAATTCCGCTTTCACCGGGACCAATGCCAAAACCAATGCGAAACAGAATCATGAACAACAGGAAGGGCAGAGCTATTACAAATTCCGCGAAGCGCATCATCAACAGGTCGATTTTGCCGCCGAAGTACCCTGAAACTCCCCCATAAATCACTCCCAGGAGCACAAAAATAAACGGTGCCGCAATCCCTATGAACAGTGAGACCTGGGCCCCCATCATCGTGCGCGCCAGAAGATCGCGACCGAGATAATCCGTACCAAATGGGTGAGCGCTCAATTCAACCCTTGTACCAGGTGTAGCAGGAAGATTTCTTTCCAGGGCCTGCGATACAGTTATTGCGCGTTCGAGCTCCACGGCTTCGGTAGCGAAGTCAGAAGCTTCACGCAAGCCACCACTTGCGATGATGGTGTAGTAGTAGGTTTGCGGCTGCAATTGCAGGCGATCTTCAAAACTGAGTTCTCGCGCTGTGAGAGTTTGTCCAAGAGGTAGTCCAAGGTCTTCGGCAGATTCCGGCTGGTGATCGTTGCGATAAACAAGATAGTACGCCCCACCTTCAACGGGTTCCCAGGAAAGCCGAACATATTGCGTTGTAGCCGTACCTTCAATATTCAGCCTGGTTGCACCGAGTACAGCAGATTGCCCAGTAACTGGCGGTAACGTAGATGACTCTTGCAGCAACACGCCTTCCCATATTCCTGGATCATCAACAAAGAGGGCAGTAGTGCTGAATGAGGGAGCCTGGGAAATGCTGTCCAGGTCCTGCAATGCGGGGTCGTAATTCCAGAGAATCGGGCCGAGTAATGTAAAGATCAATAAACCCAACACCAGATATAAACTCACCAGTGCACGTTTATTTATTTTCAGGCGCTGCCACGCATCCTGCCAGTAGGACAGCGAGGGCCGCGAGATAGTATCCATTTTTTGTCGTGCAGGAGCCGGAGCGAAATCTGCGAGTGCTGGTGCAAAGGCCTTGTTCATTACTGTTCTGCCTGCAAGCGAATACGAGGGTCAATAAAGCTGTAGAGAATATCTACAAGAATCACCATCAGTACCAAAAACGCCCCAAAAAAAACGGTTGTACCCATAATCACCGTGTAATCCAGCTGGGCTACTGCTTGCACGAAATAACGACCCAAGCCAGGAATGGCAAAAACGCTTTCAACAACAAAGCCACCTGTTGTAATGATAGCTATGGCTGGCCCGAGTACAGTAATCACCGGCAGAATTGCATTGCGTAACTGGTGGAATATGAAAATACGGGTGGTCGACAAGCCTTTCGCGCGCGCAGTTCTGATGTAGTCGGTATTGCTCACTTCTAGCATGGAAGATCGCATCATTCGCGTGAGATATGCCATTGTGCTCATGCCAAGCACCAGCGCGGGAACCAGCATGTAACGGAAATTTCCCCAACCGGCTACGGGCAGGATAGATGAACCAGTAACCTGATTAAGATTCAGAATGAGCCATTGGCTCAGTGCTGCAAATACAAAACTGGGAACAGAGATGCCGAGTATCACAAAAAACATGATCACATAATCAGGCCACCTGTTTCGATAGATTGCAGTGAGCGCTCCCCACAACACGCCGCCAAGTGTTGCGAACAATAATGCCAGTACACCCAGGGTAGCTGAGACCGGGAAATGTTCACGAATGATGTCATTCACTGAACGGTTCTCTTCGCTAAATGCAATACCGAAGTCGCCGCGCAGCATATTACCCATGTAGATAATGTATTGTTCAGTCACTGGCTTATCCAGGCCATAACGGCGTTCCAGATTTGCCCGAATGACTTCCGTGGTGGCTTTCTCATTCGCAAGCGGATTGCCTGGGACAAGATGCATAGCAATAAAGGTAGCAGTGGCAATGAACCAGATGGTCACGATGCCGATTGCGAGTCTCTTGAGAATATAAAGAGTCATAGTGACAAACGCCGGACGGAGGAGGATTTATCCCTTACAAATGTAATTGCAGAACTCATTCAAGCACCCTGGCGAAGGTCAATACCATCGCGGCCCCTGTCTGTTTAAATACTATGCCCTCAAGCTTGGGGTTTTGCACGGTATTCGCAACGCGCTCATAAGTGGGCAACAGAGCCGCCTCATCAATTAACAGCTGCTGAGCATTACCCATAGCGTCCATACGAATCACTGGATCGTCGGTATTTTGTGCAGTTCGTATGTATTGGTCATAAACAGGACTACTGTATCGACCTTTATTGTTCATATTCCAGCTTGCAAACAGATCAGCGAAGGTCATGGGATCCTCGTAATCAGGCCCCCAACCAGTGAGGATCATATCGAAGTTGCCGTTCTGGGATTTGTCCAGCCGTTGCTTAAACGTCTGGATATCAATTTTGATGTCCAGGTCGAGAGTGCGCTTGAATAGCGACTGGAAATATAGTGCTTGCAAGGCTGCGATCTCCCTGTCATCTCCGAGCAGGGATAATGGAGGAATTTGTTCGACACCTAATTCCATTTTAGCCTGTTCAAGATATACGCGGGCTTGTTGCAAATCGAGTGGAGGATTTTTAACGGGATATTCTTCGCGGAACTTGCCTTTAACGCCATTGGAGTAAACAGGAAACAGGGACTTGCCTGGTACATAACCTGCGATCCCGATAACCTTGTAGACTAGTTCTTGTGAATCATATACCGC
>CAIYIP010000040.1 GCA_903926285.1 uncultured Gammaproteobacteria bacterium | reverse complement strand
GTCGCTGCTTGAGCCTAAACCAGCCACACTTCTCGAAAAAAATCCTTGCACGACTCCGTATTAGTGTATTTATATATTAATACGCTTAGAAGTCATTACCTGTTTACTCTCAATCCCAATTCCGGGATTCCCATTCACCGCCAGCTCATCGAGCAGGCGCGGCGCATCTCGCGCACAGGGAAAGTAATACAGCGCTGCTGCAATCGCGGCGTGGTGGAACTGGTGCTGGCGCGCGTACGTAACCTTGTCTCTATGGTATCCGCTGTAAAGAATATTCACGCTTCAGTGTCGAGGACACCATGCACTACACAATCTATTCTTCACCTCTCGGCGCCATCGCACTGGCAGGCACCAACCAGGGTTTGTGCCAAGTAGATTTCCAGAACAGCAAACGGCCTCTGGCAATAGCGGCAGACTGGATGCAAAGCGACGCGCCCTTCAAATCTGCGTTAAAAACACTCGACAACTATTTCGCCGGCAACAAACCAGACTTCAACGAACTGCGCTACGATCTCCATGGCACACCTTTCCAGAAAGCTGTGTGGGAGTTTTTACTAACGATTCCCTGCGGCGCCACGCTGACCTACAAACAAGTAGCCGAAGGTATCGGCAAACCTGCTGCAATTCGTGCAGTTGGTACGGCGATAGGGCGCAATCCGGTATCGCTATTGGTTCCGTGTCATCGGGTGATCGGCAGTAACGGAGCACTTACTGGATATGCAGGTGGGTTGGAGTTGAAGGCTAAACTTTTGGATATAGAACTTAATTGAAGTTTGTCTGTAATTTTGTAAATTTTTGCTGCGTCTTTCAGAGGACGGATAACAAGTCCGCATCGTCGTCTATTTTCTGCGCAACCGGAGGCCTGACAAACTTGCGGCTGAAGCACAGCCCGGCGAGTGCCATGGCAAAAATTGCGCTTGTAGACGGCTCTGGGACTGAGGCGATTTCTGATGTTTTTTGATCGTAAGAAGCTGCCGTAAAGGCTGTGCTAGCATCGTGGGAAAAGGGCGCGTGGCTGCTGACTTTGGTCTCACCTTTCTTGCTAACGACAGTAGAGAACAAGTCAAAATGCAGATTGTAATTGGCAAACAGGCCTGTGGTGTTTACGCTAAAACTGTTGAAGAAATAATCTTTGCCGGGATTGGCTAGAGGATCGAAGCCCGGAGTTTTTTGCACATTCACATTGGCAGTACGCTTGCTGTCAGAAAACTGGAATGGGTACTGTAAAAACCAGGTGTCGTAAATTCCATGCGAGCCAATATCACCATCTTGCTTACCCTTGTTAGCCACATCAGGTGGAGTGCCAAATACCATATCATTGATGGTGTAGGTGTTGGCACCAAACATGAACGAACCAAAGTTGGCTGCGTTCAATTTCGCATCTGCCAGGATTGCAATCGACAGAAAGTAGTTGGTGGCGAGGTTGGTGGCATTTCCGTCCTTGGATTTGCCATAGGCGTTCAACATAAAAATCTTGTCAGTGGTAATAACGTCTTCGGCGTCAGAATCATAACTGCCTTTGGTGATACCAAGTTGCAGCATGGGACTGGCCTCTGCAGTCACGCAAGCCAGAATAATGGAGAATGCAGCTAAGGATTTAAGGATTCGCATAAGGCTCAAACCGGATCAACACTGATGAATTGATTATAGAGATTGTGTCGCATGTATCCGGACTCACGTCACAGTATTCACTAACACCCAATACAGAAAACTCGCGCCAAACGCAAAGCTGGCAGGCAATTCGCCACCAATTCGCCAATTCGTTAGAAGACAAATGCTTACAAGTCCGGATGCACTTCTTACAAAAGAGTATTACCAGAGTGAAGCCGGGCTATGTCTATTCACATGGCCTGGCTGATCTTGTCCAGGGGAGCCCCTGAGCCGGATTTACCGCAACTCTGCAGCAAACTCAGCAACTATTTCCACAGTGGGGTTTATTGCTGGAAGTAAAACTGCAGCGCATTTTCACCCAACAGTTTCCGGCGCACATTTTCATCACTCACTTGGTCTGCAAGCCAGTTGATGGTGTCGGCATAAGTCAGCTCACCTTCACGCCCAACAAAGGGAGAGTCGCTTGCCCAGAACATGCGGTCGGGACCGAGTTGCTGCAAAAAAGCCTGGAAATGCGTCGCAGCAATATCACCTATGCGATAGGCGCAACTTGCCTTGATCCAGCTTTTGCCACTTTTTACTGACTTGACGATGGCCTTGAAGCCCGCGCTGTCGACACCCTCATCGGGTGCAGGACGCCCCAGATGATCAATCACTATGCGCGGCCCTGAAGCTTCGAGCAGTGGCAACAGTGATGGCATGTGTTTGCCTTCAACATGCAAATGGACGTGCCAGCCCTGGTCAGCAATCTGGCGCAATAATTTGCGGTAATCGCTTGTGGTGATGTCGGGCAGAGTGTCGAGCCCGATATAGGGCAGGCGCACGCCGACGATGCCGCGCTCGCTCATTGCAGCAAGATCATAATATTTGCCCGGATACAAAATAACTGTGCCGCGCAGGCGATTGAGGTTGTTGCCTACGGTTCTGATCGTATAGTCGTTGTAGTCACCCCAGGGACTCGCCGCCGCGATCACGCCAAATTGCACGCCGTGCGCGTCGAGCTGAGCAAGATAATCCTGCTCTGTAAACGAATAGCCGGGTTTATGCCGGGGTTTATTGATAAGCGGCATGTCAGTCGTGAATACATGGGCATGGGTATCCACCAGAGGAACAAGTTGTGCTGTAGTCATATTTACCTCCACGTGAATGTGCGGGAGCGCGTATCAGCCTTGCGGTTCGAGAATTAAAACGACAGGTCACATATTAGTAAAAATGTAACGCTGACTCTTATGGCACTGAACCCGTTGTGCTTTGGTCTCTGGTTACTTTGACAACTGTTTTTCGGTTTTATTGGCCAGCGAGGTTGGCATTTTTCATGACTTCGCGCCATTTGAAGATATCAGCCAGGAAGCGTTCTTGCATCTCCTGCGGTGTTGAGGCTCGCGCTTCTACTCCCAGTTCGAGAAACATGGCCTGGATTTCTGGCAAGTCCGTGACTTCAGTGAGAGCTTTGTTGAGCTTGGCCACAATGTCATCGGGTGTACCGCTCCGCGCGTAGATTGCATTCCAGCCTGTTACGACATAATCAGGAACACCGGCTTCAGCCACTGTGGGCACATCAGGCATCGCAGGATTGCGTACTGCGCCGGTCACGGCTATTGGCAAGGCCTGGCCGCCATCTATCGCGCCTTTCAAACCGGTGTAGGCATCAATCACGAGGTCAACTTCCTTGCGGATCAAAGCACCTAGGACATCGGGTGTGCTGCGGTAACTGATCACCGTTGCGTTGATACCAGCCTTGCTCTTGAACAGTTCGGCACTCAACTGTTGGGTGCTGCCAGGGTTGATCGTGGCGATGCGCAAGCCGTTGGGATTGCTGCGCGCGTAATCCAGAAGAGCCTGCAGGGATGTCAGTCCTGATTCAGGGTTGGTCATCAGAACAAGATCAAACCAGGCGAGAGCAGATACAGGACGCACATCGGTAGTGATGTCGTAGGGCAGATCGGTAAACTGGGTTTCGGCAATCGTGGTGCCATTGGTCAGTACAATCAGCGTGTAGCCATCAGCATCGGCATTCAGCATGGCGCTGGTAGCAGCAACGCCACCGGCACCCGGGCGATTTTCAATGATGACTGGTTGGCCCAGGCTTTTATTCAATTCCTCGCCCGCAATACGGACGGTGACATCCGCGAGACCACCGGGACCGAACGGCACAATGACGCGGATCGGGCGCGTGGGATAATCACTGCCTGATGTGGCAGCCTCTGTAGCAGTGCCTGTCGTGGCCGCTTCCTGCCCACCACAGGCCGTTAACAACAGAGCCAGCAATAGAGCTGTTGCTTGCAGGCCCCTTGTCCAGTTGTCGAGGCCCTGGCTTATGAAGTTATTATTCTGAGTTCTCATCTGCATATCACGCGCTCTCCATTTTACTGTTGCCAAACGCAAAAATTTTACTCGTCATTACAGCAGCCAACATTACCAGCAGAGTAATCACTAAAAAGGCGAAGCTCACTCGATGTTCTATGAAGGTACCCAGATTACCTTCTGCAAGCAGCAAAGCACGACGGAAATTTTCTTCGAGCATGGGGCCCAGCACAAAACCCAGCAACAGTGGAGCGGAAGGAAAACCATGGCGATTAAACCAGAAGCCGAACATGCCAAATACAAAAGTAAGTAGCACATCGAAGCTGCTGTTGTTGACACTGTAGACACCGATGGAAATCAGCAGCAGTACTGCAGGAAACAGCAGCTTGTATGGAATACTCAGAATTTTCACCCATACGCCGATCAACGGCAGATTGAGTACGAGCAGCATGATGTTACCGATCCAGAAGCTGGCCACTACACCCCAGAACAACTCGGGATTTTCGTTGATCAGTTGTGGGCCAGGGGTAATGCCGTGAATCAGCAGGCCACCGATCATCACCGCCATGATTGCATCTCCGGGAATACCCAGTGTCATCGTGGGAATGAAGGCCGCCTGCACAGAAGCATTGTTTGCCGCTTCGGGCGCAGTCACACCTTCGATCGCGCCATGGCCAAAACGGGACGGATCTTTTGCGATTTTCTTTTCAAGGGCATACGCCATGAAGGATGCGATGGTAGGCCCGGTGCCCGGTAACATGCCAACAAAGGATCCGAGCAGCGTACCTCGCGTGCATGACATCCAGAACTGCTTCATGTCGAGCCTGCTGGGAATCATCGAACGCAAAGTCACACGCGTGTTTTCCAGCTGGGGCAAGACACCGCTCACAAGGTTGGTCAGAATTTCGCCGACACCAAACAGGCCCATCGCAAGTGCCACCAGACTGATACCGTCCGCGAGTGTTGCGATGCCAAAAGTGTAGCGGAACTGCCCAGAGTTGATGTCAGTACCGACAAGGCCAAGAATCAACCCGAGTACTACCATGCAAAGTCCCTTCAGCGGGGAGCCTACTGCCAGTGTGGAAGCTGTAACAAGCGCAAGCAGCATGATCGAAAAATAATCTGCCGCGGAAAAACTCACCGCGACATCGGCCAGCACTGGCGCAAAGAAAATCATCAGCACTATGGCAAATGAGCCACCGATAAACGAGGCAATGGTGGTGACAAACAACGCCACGCCTGCCCTGCCCTGGCGCGTCATCTGGTAGCCATCCAGACAAGTGACGGCAGACGGTGCACTGCCCGCGACATTCAACAGGATGGACGTAATCGAGCTGCCGTACTGACCACCGTAAAAAATGCCCGCGAGCATAATCATGCCCAGCAGTGGATCGAGATGAAAAGTCAAAGGCAGGCAAAGGGATATCGTCGTAAGAGCGCCAATGCCAGGAAGGACGCCGACAAACGTACCCAGCGTTACACCGAACAAGCAGATCAACAAGGCTTCCGGCGTTAACGCATGCTGAAACCCCATGCCAAGATTGAGAAGCGCGTCCATGTCAGGATCCAAACGCGGGCACAGGAACACCCAGCAGAGTTACAAACAGAATATATGCAGCAAGCGTCATCCCCAGCGCAAGTATCAAAACCGAGCGCCAGCCCTCCTGTGGCAGCGCAAACGAGCTGAACAACAGTTGCACAATACTGGCCGGAAAAAACCCAAGCACATCTATCAGCATTGCCCAGGCCAGGATACCGCCACCAACCCAGAGCACGGGACGCAGCGGAAAACCAAGCTCTGTTTTCGGAGCGATGCGCAGCTCACCTGCAAACAAGGCAATTCCGAGCAGCACAAGACAGACACCCAGTGCCACGGGCATAAAGCCCGGCCCCATCGCGGTCAGCGAACCAACCTGGTAACTGCTGCCCAGGGCAGCAACTCCCAAGCCAGTAACGGCCAATAAGACAGCGGGCAAAAATTGCAGGATTTTAGTACGTAGCAAGCAGGCTTTCCTTGCAGCAAGTATGGGGAACAGAAAAGCTGGAAATGCACTCAGGATTCGCAACAGCAAATGACTGCGACAGAATTTTTACGGCGAAGCGAGGGAAAAGTTTGAACGGGACAAGGTCAATAAGGCACGTTTTAGTGTCACGCATTGGAATGATCCGGGCTGTGCTGATCCGTCAGCTATTATTAGTCGTATTGGCGGAGTCTGAGCCAACAACCGGAGTATAAGTGGAGGCTCTGCTATTAGGAAAGCAAAGCCCGCCATTTGCGGTCCCGGATCGCAAGGTTGGAACTGCACACTTTGCTGAATTGTCATTGCCGGGTTTTCTTGTCAAGTTCATGCAGAGGTGCCTGTACACCTCCCTATAGCTAAGTTGGCATATAGACAATTCCAGCCCTAATTTGCTACATAAATTGCGGAAATTCTGCGCGGGGGGTTACATACAAGGGAAAACTTTGATACAAATGATTCTTATTAATACTTACTTTCTAAATAAGCCTACTCGGATAATGGGTATTCAAACCCTTCTCAACATCAACAGGATTACATTTAATGACTACCCG
>CAIYIP010000039.1 GCA_903926285.1 uncultured Gammaproteobacteria bacterium | reverse complement strand
CTGTATTTATGGGTCCTCATGAATACAGCCAACTCGGGAATCCACGCTATTTGCATTGAATTTGCACAAACCGTTCATCATTAGGCCGATACCGCGAATTGCTATTGTAGTTTTGGGGTTTGCAAAAATAACAAAGCCCGGTTCAATCACTCGAACCCGGCTTCGCGCAAAAGCGTTTAGGCTACAGCAATTCTTTAATGCGGCACTCGAGCTCCCCTGCTTCCAGAATGTCAGAATAATAAGTTGTGGGGGTCACAACTATCGTGCTCGCTCAGCACAAGGTCATCATCACGCGCAGACGCATGATGGCGCACCAGGGGCTGGGTGTAATAACCATCATAGATCGTGAGTTCTTTCCATCGACAGGCGATCTTCAGCAAAGGTGTAGTGCTACACAAGACCGGTGTTTTCTCCGCCTATGAATGGCAAACCGGATGCTACACAACGTAGTGAATAATCATCGTAGTGGACAGTCTTGGCGGATAACTGTCACCATTCGCTTTGTTGATATCTTCAATGAACATCCTCTTTGCGCTGTTACGGCCCAGCGAACCTTTAACAGTAATTTCATCGCCAGGATTCAAAAAATTCGGTACTCAGCCTCCATCTGTCAAGGTCGAAACACTGGCGCCTTGCAGTTTCCATATCTCCTTGCTGCCATCGGCGTTGGTGACTTCGACCTGGTCACGCGGATACCGATTGGCTAACCGGCCAAAAACACACCCGTTAGCAAAGCAGTTAGTTTCATTCCGGATTCCCCTCAACAATGGTTTTGATTTTTTATTGCCAGCGTTCCTGCGACCTCGTTATATTCGGATCGGCTGCCAACGCTAGAGTTTCATGGAAGGATGCTGGATTGGATCAGAAAATTAACGCGAGCAAATTCCGCAATACGCTCGGCGCCACTCTTATTGATAATCGAGACCATTGATAATCGAGACCATTGATAGCCGAAACTATTGATAACTGAAACTGATACCAAAACTATCGTAATACTGCTGTTCCTGTTCCATGCCGGCCAGTGTCAGTGGATGCTCTGCCAACCATTTTTTCGGAAACCTGAGCTTGTAGTCTTTTCCCTGTAAACTCAGTTTCGGTAATACATCCAGACCTTCCCGGCGTCGTTGCAGCAATACCGCCAGGCGCAGGCAAACCACCAGCGGAATCAGCGCAGCAGTTGTCTGCTCATCCATCTCTTCAAATTTTTCCTCATACAACCCCTTGCGCTGGCTACGCACCAGGTTAGCAAGGATGTATTGTTCATAACGACCAAAGCCAGCAAGATCGCTGTAGCGCAGGATGTAATAACCATGGTGATGATGGCTTGAGTGCGAAATGCTCATGCCTATTTCATGCAACTGGGCAGCCCATGCCAGAATTTTGGTGCGCGATACGCGCGGCAATGCGGGACCATCGATCTGTTTCCAGAAATGCAGGGCCGTAGCAGCCACTCGCTCCGCCTGGTCAATATCCACATGATATTTTTCCTGCAAGCCACTGACAGTATCGGAACGTGAATCATGGTCACTTAACCGCCCGATAATGTCGTACATGAGACCTTCTTTAAGCGCCCCATCGCCCACATAGAGCTTGTCCAGCTTGAGCTGATCAAAGATGGCTTTGAGAATGGCAATACCAGCAGGCAGGACCGTACGCCTCAAGACGGGAATATTATTGAGGAGCGCCTTATCCTGGATTATTTCTGTACTGAGCCAGGCAAGAGAAGCGGCGGTGATAACCGCGCCCCCATCCTGCGACTGAAGCAAATCAGCAATGGTCCTGATAGTGCCCGAAGTACCAAAAGCAATTTTCCATCCCGCCTTCAGATAAATTTTCCGCACACTCTCAAGCTCGGCACACGCAGCCAAATATGCTTTCCTGAAGTTGTTACTGTTTAGCCGCAGGTTTTTACCAAAATAAGTCTCCGAGAAAGTCACACAGCCCATATTCAGGCTTTCGAGATACAAGGCATCATAGTCCTTACCAATAATACACTCGGTACTGCCACCACCTATGTCGACGACCAAGCGATGATTGTGATCATTGGTTACAGAATGTGCCAGACCTACATAAACGAGGCGCGCTTCTTCATATCCTGAAATGATTTGAATAGGCACACCCAGGGCAGCTTCTGCAGCTTTGATAAATTTTTTCGACTGTTCTGCTGCACGAAAAGTTTTTGTACCTACGGCACGTATCTGCTCACGGGGAATATGTCGAAGGCGCTCCGCAAAGCGCGCAAGGCAGGCCAGCGCCCGGTTCTGCGACTCCATGGTCAAGAGGCCATCGGCATTGATGCCGCGCGCCAGTTGAATCATTTCTTTTTCGCGATCAATGATTTCGATGCGCTCGTTCTGCACTCGCGCGACCAGCAGATGAAAGCTGTTAGAGCCGAGGTCAACGGCGGCAAAATACGGAGAGTCCAGTTTAATAGGCATAAGACAATTGCAAATGTTCAGGAAAATAAAAAGGGGCAACGACGTTCATCGTTACCCCTCGAATCGGACTACTGGACCTGGGTCCAGATGTAATGCCTGAACAGCTTATTTTTTGCTCTTCGCTACGTGAGTGGCGATAGCATCCATCAACGCTGGTGACAAGCAATCGTAGGACTCAAGACCAATTTCTTTCAGACGACCCCTGATATCACCCATTTTCGCCGGGTCGGTACCCTGCTCGATAATGGAGGACACAAAGGCAGCAAATTCTGGCCCACTCCAACCGGTCTGGCTTGAGAGTTCGGTATGAACAAAATCAAGACCATAAAAGGGATGATCTTTATTTTCAATACGGCCATACATATGTACGCCGCAGTCTTTGCAGGCATAACGCTGGATGGTGGCATTCGGATCTACAAT
>CAIYIP010000038.1 GCA_903926285.1 uncultured Gammaproteobacteria bacterium | reverse complement strand
TACTCGTCAGTGAAATTGGTGAGATTAAATTTGAACTTCAGGTTGGCGCTGGCCTGATAGCTGACCATCGCATCGAGTGCAAAATAATCGGGCACGGCTTTGACAGGTTGCGTGATTGTGGCGAGGCGTTCATCCACATAACGGCCACCGGCACCCAGCTGCAGGTTGTCCGTCGGCGTATAGGTCAGCCATACCGAGACGGTATTCTCGGGCACATTCGCCAGGGGCGTGCCGGGCAGCACAGTCAGCTGCGTGGTTTTTTGCTGCTCGCTGTCGAGCCAGGTATAGCCCCCGGTGACAGACACATATTGATTGATCCTGCCGGTGGCATTGAAAGAAAAACCCGTGACGGTCTGAGCACCCGCCAGAATGTTGAAACCGGGCGTCGTGGGATCAGGCACACGCGCATTGCTCTTTGCGATATGGAACACTGCCGCATCAACATTCAGTACCGCGCTAAACAGTTGCCACTTTACGCCCAGCTCGGTACTGCGGTTGGTTTCAGGATCGAGATTGGAATCGGCGATAGTCAATGCACGACCGCTGTTGATGAAGGAAAGTCCCTCTGCCGAAGGATTGAACGATGTCCCCCAGCCCAGATAGATAGTGCCCGCTTCCACCGGTTTATAAACCAGCGCGGCGCGGTAACTCTTCTTGATAACGGTACGGTCTATCTGCTCGTTCCTGTTAAAACTGCCGCTGTCGTTGAAGCGAGCGGCGCTGTAATCAATCGCGAAGCGATCCCAGCGTATACCCGTTACGAGTTGCCATTCGGCACCCAGTTTGATGGTATCGAGCGCGAACGCAGCGAGACTGTCGGCGCTCGCTTCAGACCGCACACGGACAGCTGTGGCAGTGCTGCTGTACGGTTCTTCAACCGGAGCAAGCATCGGCGTCGACGGCACACCCAACCCAAAACCAAAACTTGGCGAGGAGCTTTCCTTCGCCGCTTCCAGCCCCGTCACTAGCGAATGCTCAAAGATGCCCGTAGTGAAACTGCTCACGAGGTTCAACTGCCCCTGGAAAATACGCTCGTTGCTCTCGCCGAGAAAAACGTTGCGGTTCACCCTGACGGTCTCGAGCAGCGTCGTAGCGGTTGGTGTTCCCACCAGCAAGGGCTCGGTGATCCGGCTGCTACGTTCATAATCGGCGTAACGCACGATGGCCTGCAGCCGGTTGTTCGCGTTCAGCGTATGCTCAAGGTTCACCGTGCTGATCCCGGCATCCGTGTTGACGAAGTCCGTCGCGAAACCATAGTAGTTGCTGCGCTCCACATCTGCTGGCTTGCCCGCCAGCCAGGGCAGGCCGTAATCGGGCGTATTGTCGCTGCCCTGATGCATGTAGCTCAGGGTCAGCCTGGTAGCATCACCCAACTCAAGGCTCAGACTCGGCGCCACGCCGAAACGGTCGGCGGCGGCACCGTCACGGTCCGGCACTTCACTGTCGTGTTTCAGCACGTTTAAACGCACGGCCGCGTTAGCGGACAAGGGCTGGTTCAAATCAGCAACAACGCGGCGGGTGTTGGCGTTACCTACGTTCACATGCAACGAGCGTATTGCCTCATCTACCGGCATCTTGCTGCTCTGGTTAATCACCCCACCCGTGGAGCCACGACCAAACACCATTGACGACGGTCCCTGCAGCACTTCTATGGCCTGCAGATTGAAGGGATCGCGGTCGTAGTTACCGAAATCGCGCATGCCATCAAGGAACATATCATTGCGCGAATTGAAGCCCCGGATATTGGGATTGTTACCCTGCCAGCTGAATTCCCCGGCACCCAACGTGATGCCCGGCACATTGCGCAAGGCATCGGTCAGAGACATCACGGCCCGGTCTTCCATCAGCTGATCGGTAATGACCGCAATACTTTGCGGCGTGTTATTCAGTGATTCGGTTAACTTGGTGAGTGTACTTTCGTCCACCGTGTAAGCATCACGGCGGGTTTCCTCCACGACAATTTCTTCGATATCTGCCGCAAGCAGCGGGGTAGACAGCAACACTGAAGAACTCGCGCCAAGGGCGAGGCGGGAGATGATCATCCGCAAGGAATTGCTGCAACGGGGGAAGGCGGATACCGAATTGGCGCTTGTCATTCTTGATCCTGAGTGCTGGATTTGCACACTAACGCAAATGAGAATTATATCCAGCTGACGGGGTCTTGGCAGCGAAAAACTCCTGCGCAGGGAACTTCCTCATTTTTTTCCACATTGAACAGGGTTGTCAGGCTGTCCCTACTTGAAGCGCCGGGTGTTTGCCCTCATTTGTGTAGCTGTGCTAACTTTCGGTGCAGACTGCCCTTAAAGAAGGCAGCATTCCCCAGCCCACAAACTATTTCGTCCGAGGCAATCAGATCCCTTGATGCAGACTACACGAACACGCGCCAAACCCCCGCTACGCTGGCTCCCGCTTCTGGTCCTGACGGTTCCGGTGGTGATATCCCTGACTCTGGTTCCCTGGTACGGATTTACCCACGGCTATGATAGTTTTGAATGGCTCTGGTTTGGCATCCTGATGGTGTTCTGCGAAATGTCCATCACGGCTGGTTACCACAGACTCTGGTCGCACAGTGCGTACAAAGCCCATCCCGCGCTGAAGTTTATTTACGCTCTCGGCGGTGCCTGTGCATTACAAAACGACTGCATCACCTGGGCGGCAGACCATCGCCGGCATCATGTCCATGTGGATGACAACGAGAAAGATCCCTATTCCGCCAACAAAGGTTTCTGGTACTCCCATTTTGAATGGATGATCCGCGACTACGAAGCCACGCGTGAGGACTACAGCAACGTCAAAGATCTCATGAAAGACCCTATCCTTGTCTGGCAGCGCAAACACTACGCGGTATTAATGCTGTTGATGAACATTGGCCTGCCGGCAATACTCGGCCTTATCAATGGCGACCTCATTGGTTCATTGTTGCTCGTCGGTTTTCTGCGTCTCGTATTGAGCCAGCACTTTACCTACCTGATCAATTCAGCAGCACATATCTGGGGCCAGCGCACATACGATCCCAACCAGACCGCGCGCGACAACTGGTTTATCGCCCTGTTCACGTTTGGCGAGGGTTATCACAATTACCACCACACCTTCGCCTGGGACTACCGCAATGGCATCAAGTGGTATCACTACGATCCAACCAAGTGGTTCATCAAGGCCTGCTCGTGGTGCAAGCTCTCCTATGAGCTGCGTTCCTGTTCGAGCTACAGGGTTGAACTGACCCGTGTTGCGGTACAGTACGAGACAGCTTTAAACCGCTGTGAAATGCTGGTTGATCCTCATCATTGGGGCCCCCGCCTTGAACACGGCTATACCGAACTTGTGAACAGCCTCAACCAGTGGTCTGAAGCAAAACAAGCCTGGTACCAGGCACGCTCTGCTGCCATTGGCCAGGAATTGC
>CAIYIP010000037.1 GCA_903926285.1 uncultured Gammaproteobacteria bacterium | reverse complement strand
CCAAGCATTTGCCTCGGCAAGGTTGCAATTGGAGGCATTACGATTATTTATAGTTTTATAGGTCTGGTTGCTTTCGCTGCAGCTGAATTAGTCGGATTCGTCGCTATTACTTATTCCAACAATATTCCGTTTCTATGAGGTTACTAATTGGCCTGGAAAGACAGATTGACCTGCAAAACTCGCCAACTGCCTTCAATCAACCGCGTCAATTCATGCGCTTTTGTTGTACTACCCGGCATTACGTTTTAGCATGACACCCATATCACCCAGCATTTAACAGGATTCCAGACTCATGCAGTTTGCAGGTATTTCAACCGCTACCCCCAGTGCCAAAGGTGCCACATCCTTCGTCCATAAACGCAGCCGTTTTTTACCCACACTCAACCTCACAGTTGAAGAATACGAACACATCGCAACCGGGGCCGTACATTTCCATCTGGCCAGCGACAATCCGGAAAATGTCTTCCTCGTTGCCCTGCGCACAGTACCCATGGATTCAACAGGCGTTGCGCATATTCTCGAACACACAGCTCTCTGCGGCAGCCGCCGCTTTCCGGTGCGTGATCCGTTTTTCATGATGATCCGCCGCTCGATGAACACCTTCATGAATGCATTCACCAGCAGCGACTGGACCGCTTATCCATTTGCGAGCCAGAACCGCAAGGACTTCAACAACCTGCTTGAGGTGTATCTGGATGCGGTATTTTTTTCTAATCTCAACGAACTCGATTTTGCGCAGGAAGGCCATCGCCTCGAGTATCAACAAATCGAGAATCCCGAAAGCGAGCTCGAATACAAGGGCGTAGTGTTCAACGAGATGAAAGGCGCCATGAGTTCGCCGCAAAGTTATATCTGGCAACTGCTCAGCGCAAACCTGTTTCCCACCACCACGTATCACTACAACAGTGGCGGCGATCCCAAAGACATACCCAACCTCACCTACGCGCAGCTGAAACATTTCTACCAGACGCATTACCATCCAAGCAATGCGATCTTCATGACGTTCGGTGATATACCAGCGCATGAACATCAGGCCAGCTTCGAAAAACATGCGCTGCACGAATTCACCAAACTCGATGTACATATTGCCGTTGGTGATGAACAACGCTTCCATGAACCCCGCAGTGTTGTTGCCGCATATCCGCTTGATGAAGAAGACATCACCGACAAAACTCACGTCGTCGTATCATGGCTGTTGGGCCATAGCACCAATCTGTCTGATATGTACAAGGCGCAGTTATTGAGTGCCGTATTGCTCGACAACAGCGCGAGTCCACTGCTGCAGGCACTGGAAACCTCCAGTCTCGGACGTTCACCCTCGCCGCTATGCGGACTCGAGGATTCATTCCGCGAAATGAGTTTCAGCTGCGGCCTTGAAGGCTGCGGCAAAGACAGTACTGCCGAAATCGAAGCACTGGTTTTTACAACGCTCACAAACGTCGTCAAAGATGGCATTCCGCAGGACAAGGTTGAAGCAGCGCTGCATGCACTCGAACTGCATCAACGCGAAATCAGCGGCGACTCGTATCCTTACGGTCTGCAGTTGATACTGTCAGCACTTTCTACTGCCACCCATCGCGGCGATCCGATAGAGCTGCTCGATATCGACCCCGTGCTAGACCAGCTGAAAAAGGACATACTCGACCCACACTATATCCCCAACCTCGTACAAACATTACTGCTCGATAATCCACACCGGCTTACATTGACCGTACATCCTGATGCGAGTCTCGGCGAAACCGATGCGGCAGCCGAAAAAGCCAAACTCGCCAACATCAAGGCGACTCTCACGGATGCAGAGAAACATGCAATCGTGAATCAGGGCATCGCATTACAGGCGCGACAAAACCAGAAGCATGATGCGTCGCTGCTACCCAAAGTTGAACTTGCCGATGTACCCGCCGACATCAAATGGCCAACGGCAAACAAACACACGCTTGCACTGGCCACTACCAGCTTGCCGCTGAGTTTTTATGCGCAAGGCACCAATGGCTTAAGCTATCAACAGGTGATCATAACTCTGCCGCAAATGAGTGCATCTGATACCGCCATGTTGTCGAGTTACACAAGTTGCCTCACGGAAGTCGGCTTGGGCAAACTCAGCTATCTCGATGTGCAGGCCAGACAGGCGGGCATTAGTGGTGGCATCAATGCCTATACATCCATGCGCAACCATATCGATACAGAACAAAAGGTACAGGCATACCTGGTTGTGTCCAGCAAAGCCCTGTATCGCAAGCAGCAGGACCTGAGCCAATTGTTATTCGATACGCTACACGAATGCCGCTTTGACGAGCTGGCGCGTATCCGCGAACTGCTGGAACAGATCCTGGGCCGAAAGGAACAGAGCATCACCAGCCAGGGCCATAGTCTTGCCATGAGTACGGCATGCAGCCAGATGTGTCCGCTGTCAGCACTGGAATACCGGACCTCGGGCCTTGCCGGCATCCGTAACTTCAAGCAAGTGATCAAAGGCCTGGAGAACAAGGACAAACTGGCAGAGTTCGCGAGCGCGCTTTCTGCCTTGCATCAGTCGCTCCTGGGTGGCAGTAAACAAATGCTGGTTATTGCCGAAGCCAATGAAGAGAGCCGGTTGCTGACTGACCTGCAGCAGGTCTGGGCAAATACCACAATGCGCACTACCCCCGCCCCGTTCAACCTGGAGCCGGTGCGCGCACAAGTCCAGGAAGCTTGGCTGACCAGCACGCAGGTGAACTTCTGCGCGATGGCATTTCCAACCGTACCCTCTGCGCATCCTGATGCGGCTGCGCTGACGGTGCTCGGTGGTTTCCTGCGCAACGGTTTCCTGCACCGCGCGATTCGCGAACAGGGCGGCGCGTATGGTGGCGGTGCCACCCAAGATTCCGGCTCGGCCTCGTTCCGCTTTTATTCCTATCGCGATCCGCGCCTGAGCGACACAGTTGATGATTTCAAAAAGGCCATCGATTGGATGCTGGATAACTCGCATGAGTACAGCCAGCTCGAAGAAGCGATTCTTGGCGTTATTTCCAGTCTGGATAAACCGGCGTCACCTGCCGGAACCGCAAAACAGGCCTTCCACAACGAATTATTTGGTCGCGACAAGGCGCGACGCGCGCGTTTCCGCCAGCAGATACTGGATGTACAGCTTGAGGATTTGAAGGCGGTTACTGAACGTTATCTGAAACCCGAAGTTGCGAGCCTTGGCATTGTCAGCAACAAGGCTTGCCAGGCTGAACTTGAACGGCTTGGCTTGCACATCCAGACCCTGTAAATAGTTTTCAAAACACAGGAACTTTTGCAGTTCAGGATGATCTGAATCCTCGGACATGCGATTTGTGGTGATGGCGTCCTTGTCCAAAAAAGATGATATTGCTATGCCCGGCAAACCTGAAGGTGAGCCGGGTTTTTTTTGCGAAGAAATTTGCCTCAGCCGTTTTTCACGCAGGCTTCAGGCCGCGCGTGATTCCTTGACCAATTCGTATGCCGCCTTAATTTCCATAGTTTTCTTCGTCGCCATTTCCATCATTTCCTGCGGCAGCCCTTTTGCAACTAGCTTGTCGGGATGATGTTGATTCATGAGGCGCCGGTAAGCCTTTTTCAGCTCGTCATCACTGGCAGTTTTAACTATACCAAGTACCTTGTAGGCATCTGCCAGAGCTGCCACCGGGGTCTGAGCCTTGCCCTGCATGTGGTGGCTCGCCTGCTGCCGGCGCAGGATCTGCTGATATTCGAAGTCGCTGAACCCAAGCAGTCTTGCAGTACTATCGAGGACCTGACGCTCGGCGCTGTGCAAGCTGCCATCCGCCATTGCAGTAGCAACCAGGATTTCAAGAAACATCTGCAACAGGTTACGGCGGCGGTGGCATTCGCGACGAAATTGCTCCAATACTTCCTGCGCCGGAAAATCCGCCTCCTTGCCTTTCTGGAACATGCTGATCGCCGCCTGCTTTTGTTGCGCATTCAGGCGCATCTGCTGCATGACCGATTCGATGAGCGCAATTTCCTGGGGATTGACGTGGCCATCAGCCTTGGCGATATGACCAGCCATGCTGAAGGTTGCAGCAAAAAATGCCGACTGGATTTTTTCAACCTCGGACGTGCTGCCACTGAGGTAGGGACCACTTGAGGTGGTGCGATCAAAATTATGGCCCATCGAAGCGCCAAGAATGGCTCCCAAAGGTCCGCCCAACATAAAACCAATCGTGCCGCCCAGCAACTTGCCCCACCAATTCACGAAATCAACCTCTCAAACCAGTTCTTGCCTAATTCACGTTCACATTGTTGAAACTGTTGCTGATACAGGAGTGCATTTGCCTCCACCTTGCGCGCAACATTTATCACCGCAGTCTTGCCCTCGTACGTTTGGCGCCTATAACCGGCATTACCTTCGTGATAGGCGAGATAAAGATTGTAGGCATCATCGCGGGCAATGTTGTTGACCCGGTAAGAGTTGTGGTTGTACCAGGCAACGAAGTCGACGGCATCGACAAAGTTGGAGCGACGCGCGATGCCATTACCGGAAGATTTTCTGTAGTCATCCCAGGTGGAATCCAGGGCCTGGGCAAAACCAAAAGCGGAAGACGGACGAGGGCCCGGAATAAAACCGAGGAATTTGCGGCGTGCCGGCTTTGCTCTGGAAGAGAATCCTGACTCCTGTTGAATGAACGCCATCGACACCGGTATCGGTACATTCCAGCGCTGTTCCGCCTGGCGCGCGGCGCGAAACCAGCTTCCCTTGTCTTCGAACAGATTGCAGATGTTGGCAGTATTTTGCGGAGCCGATGCACACGCGGTCAGCAGCACCATAAAACTCATTGCAAGCCAGCGGACGCACACCATGAATGGACTCGGACAGATGATCAACTAAATAAGGCCTACTTTACCGGCTTTTTGCACTGCTGTCGTGCTGCGCCAGCAGTGTCATGAATTCCACTTCATTAATTAGCTTGATACCCAGTTCCTCTGCGATCGCAAGTTTAGAACCTGCGCCAGGGCCAGCAACAACACAGGTTGTTTTCGTCGATACGCTACCGGCCACTTTCGCACCCAATTGCTGCAGCGCCGCCTTCGCAGCGTTGCGGTCCATTGCTTCGAGTGAACCCGTTACAACCCAGGTCTGGCCATGCAGGGGTAAGGTTGCTTTCGGCGCCACTATTTGTTCACCAGGACTCACACCCGCAGCCAGCAAGCGGATGATCAGTGCGCGGTTAGTGGATGAAGCGAAGAACATCGCGATACGGGAAGAAACTACTGGCCCGACATCCGGCACTTCGAGCAAATGGTCTTCATCTGCCACCATCACTGCAGCGAGCGAGCCAAAATGCGTCGCAAGACTTAATGCTGTGGCTTCGCCGACATCACGTATGCCCAATGCAAACAGAAGCCGGGCGAGACTGATGGTTTTGCTGCGGTTAATGGCATCAAGCAGATTCTGCGCAGACTTGGTTCCCATTCTTTCGAGCTGCTGAAGCGTATCAAGATCAAGTTTGTACAAGTCGGCAACATTGCTTACCAATTTGTTTTCAACCAGCTGTTCTATCAACTTGCTGCCCAGGCCTTCGATGTCCATCGCGCCACGCGAAGAGAAATGCAGCAAGGATTGTACAAGTTGCGCCCGGCACACGAGCGCGCCGCTGCAGCGCAGCGATACTTCGCCTTCATCCTGTACTACTGGCGAATTACACACAGGACAAAATTCCGGAGCAATGATTTCGCTGCGAATGATATTGCTGGCTGAGACTACTGCCGGATTTATTTCCTCTGGCACGGATTCAGCAAACTCTGCGGACTCGATGTGAACAACTTTGACAATCTTCGGAATGACATCCCCTGCCCGCCTGACAATGACGCTGTCGCCAATTTTTATACCGAGCCGACGCACGTCATCCATGTTATGTAGTGTGGCATTGCTGACTGTAACGCCACCAACAAATACTGGCTGCAAGCGCGCCACTGGAGTTATGGTGCCGGTGCGGCCCACCTGAAACTCAACATCAAGGAGTTGGGTGACTACTTCTTCCGCAGGAAATTTATAAGCCATTGCCCAGCGTGGCGTGCGGGAATTCATGCCGAGCTCTTCCTGCAGCGCAAAGCTGTCAACCTTGATTACCACGCCATCAATTTCGTAATCGAGGGAATTGCGCTGGGCCAGGACGAATTCACAGTAGGCACTGCATTCAGTGATCCCGCTTACCGACTGCCTAAGAGGATTTACGGGCAAGCCCCATCCTGCAAAAGAATTAAAAACTTCGCTGAGGGTAGCAGGCAACGTGCCGCCCTCAACGAGCCCTGCGCTATAACAAAACATGGTAAGGGGACGCTTTGCCGTGATGCGCGAATCCAGTTGGCGCATG
>CAIYIP010000036.1 GCA_903926285.1 uncultured Gammaproteobacteria bacterium | reverse complement strand
TACCCTGCTTTTGACACAGGCCTTATTAAGCGCAAAACGGGTGCTGAAGTTGTCCGTGCAGTCCACCACTGCGGAGCTGCCGGCTACTGCCTGCAACAAGGCATCTGCAGCCAGCCGTTCAGCAACGACGCTAATCGAGGTTTGTGGATTGAGTGCATGCAAGGTATCACGCGCAGATTCGGCCTTGTTGCGGCCGATACTCGCGGTCACATGGGCAATTTGCCTTTGCAGATTGCTGAGATCGACCTTGTCATTATCCACCAGGGTCAAATGTCCAACCCCTGCTGCTGCAAGATACATGGCCACAGGGCAACCCAGGCCACCGAGTCCTACGATCAGAACTTTTGCAGCCAGCAGTTTTTCCTGCCCTTCTACATCAAAACGCGGCAGCATGATCTGACGGCTATAGCGCAACAGTTCTTCATCGTTCATCTTGCGGTTTCCACTTTGCAACCGAGGGTGACCCTGTCGCGGCCGGCATAATCCTGGCATGTTTGTACACGAGTATAGCCGAGCTCGCCCAGCGTGTTCCTCACTGCCAACCCTTGCTGCCAGCCGTGTTCGAGTAGCAGATAACCACCCGGCAGGAGCTTATCCCAGGCTTGCTGTGCAATCATCTGGATATCTGCCAAGCCGTTATTTGCTGCAACCAAGGCAGTGTGTGGTTCAAAGCGCAGATCACCCTGCGCCATGTGAGGATCATCCTTGTCGATGTAAGGCGGATTACTTGCTATCAGGTTGTAATCACTATAACGAAGAGGCTCACACCAGTTGCCTGCCAGCAAGGTCAGATTGGTGAGCTTCAGTTGTCGTACATTGATCTCTGCAAGAGCCAATGCCTGTAGATATAGGTCAGTAGCCACAACCTGCCACCGGGGACGCTCATGAGCCAGCGCCAGCGCTATGGCGCCCGAGCCAGTACCCAAATCGGCAACTTTGGCATCGGTGGTAGCAACTAGTTGCAATGCCAGCTCCACCAGCAACTCGGTTTCTGGACGTGGAATAAGCACTTCTGGGCTTACTTGCAATTCAAACTTCCAGAATTCCCGCTTGCCAATCAGGTAAGCTACCGGGTGGCCTTGCGCACGTTGGGCGCAGAGCGCCTGAAACTGCAACTGCTCCCGGTCAGTTAGTGCGTAATCCGACCATGTATAAAGCCATGTACGGGATTTACCCAACACATGCGCCAGTAATAATTGAGCATCAAGTTCGGCACTGTCGCTGTCGTGCAATTGGCTTGTTGCATGAGCCAGCGCAGCGCTCACTGTATTCACCTTAACCCGCCAGATCGGCGAGCTGGTCTGCCTGGTGTTCGGCAAGCAGAGGCTGGATCAAATCATCCATGTTGCCCGACATGATATCTGCCAGTTTGTAGAGTGTGAGCTTGATGCGATGGTCCGTGATGCGACCATCAGGATAATTGTAGGTGCGGATTTTTTCGGAGCGATCTCCCGAACCTACAAGGCTCTTGCGGGTATCGGTTTCCTTCTGATGACGCTCTGCTTCGGCAGCCGCTTCGAGCTTGGCCAGTAGCAGCGACATCGCACGTGCACGGTTTTTATGCTGCGAACGCTCATCCTGGCATTCCACGACTATGCCCGAAGGCAGATGCGTAATACGAATAGCCGAGTCCGTTTTGTTGACGTGCTGCCCACCCGCGCCACTCGCACGATAGGTATCAATGCGCAGGTCAGCCTTGTTCAGTTCAATTTCTGCAGCGGCTTCAGGTTCGGCCATCACTGCCACTGTACAGGCGGAAGTATGGACGCGACCCTGGGTTTCGGTTTCCGGCACACGCTGCACGCGGTGGGCGCCTGATTCAAACTTGAGCTGGCCATAGACATTGTTGCCTTCCAGCCGCGTGATTAATTCCTTGAAACCACCATGCTCGCCTTTGCGCTCGCTCAGGAT
>CAIYIP010000035.1 GCA_903926285.1 uncultured Gammaproteobacteria bacterium | reverse complement strand
GCCGTGCGTGCTGTGCACCGGCGCTGCAGGGGTGCCTATGCAGTAGTTGCGATGCTCGTGGGTCACGGCATCGTGGGTTTCCGCGACAAATATGGCATACGACCGCTGGTGTTTGGTAAAAAACGCACACGCAAAGGTTTTGAATATATGCTGGCTTCCGAGAGTGTTGCGCTCGATTCGCAGGGCTTTACGCTTGTACGCGATGTGGCACCTGGCGAGGCCGTATACATCGACAAAGATGGCAATCTGGAAACCCATCAATGTGCTGACGACAGCAAACTCACCCCCTGTATTTTTGAACACGTCTATTTTGCCAGGCCTGATTCACTTATCGATGGGGTGTCTGTTTATAAATCACGTTTGCGCATGGGCGAAAAACTCGCGGAGAAAATCAAACGTATTCGGCCCAACCACGATATTGACGTGGTAATTCCCATCCCGGATACCAGCCGCACAGCAGCGGTTGAACTGGCCAATGCACTCGGAGTGAAGTTCAGGGAAGGCTTCGTCAAGAACCGCTACATTGGTCGAACCTTCATCATGCCTGGGCAAAGCCAGCGCAAGAAGTCTGTCAGGCAAAAACTCAATGCAATCTCACTCGAATTTCAGGACAAGAATGTGTTGCTGGTCGATGACTCCATCGTGCGTGGTACTACCTGCAAGCAGATTATCGAAATGGCCCGCGACGCAGGCGCGCGCAAAGTCTATTTCTGCTCCGCCTCTCCACCCGTAATACATCCCAACGTCTACGGCATCGACATGCCGGCTGTCAGCGAGCTTATTGCCCATGGCAAGACGGTCGAAGAAGTCCAGAAACTCATCGGTGCTGACTGGCTGGTGTTCCAGGACCTTGAAGACCTGATTGCTTCCTGTGCCGAAGGCAGTTTGCTGCCAATGGAATTCGAGTGCTCTGTGTTCGATGGCAAATATATTACCCAGGATGTGAGCGAAGCCTATTTGGCCAAGCTCGAGGCACGCCGCAATGATGTTGCGAAACTGCGCAAACAGCGCGAGTCTGAATTGTTTGGCACCACCAATGGCAACAACGGTGATGAAGAAGACGGTCAGTTGAGCCTGCACAGCGACAGCTGAGTGTATTACATCCATTCCCGGCCAGAGACCTCACAACCGAGTATTGTTCACGATGTCCATCCAGGCGAAAGTTGAAGAAGCAGTTGCAGAAATCGGCAAGGTGGTGCTCGGTAAGGACCGGCAGATACAACTTGCACTGTGTTGTCTTTTTGCCGGCGGCCATCTTCTGCTCGAAGACAAACCCGGCATGGGCAAAACCACTTTATCGCAGGCGCTTGCGCTGACAATTGGCCTGCAATACAGCCGGATCCAGTTCACCAGCGACCTGCTACCAGCTGATATCTTGGGCGTATCGGTCTACGATCAGAACACAGCGCAATTTATCTATCACCAGGGGCCTATCTTCAACCACCTGATCCTCGCCGATGAGATCAACCGTACGACGCCTAAAACCCAGAGCGCGCTGCTTGAAGCCATGGAAGAAGGCCGTGTCTCGGTCGATGGCAATACGCGTCTTTTGCCCCAGCCGTTTTTTGTGATTGCCACCCAGAACCCGGTAAGTTTTTCGGGC
>CAIYIP010000034.1 GCA_903926285.1 uncultured Gammaproteobacteria bacterium | reverse complement strand
CCAAAAAACTGAAGAACCTCGGCGAGGATCTTGGTGCTGGTATCAAGGGCTTCAAAAAAGCCATGGATAACGGCGAGCCGACTGACAAGGATCCTGACCAACTCACGCGCAGTGACATAGGCAGTACTATTGATGTCAAAGCCGAAAAGGTTGATGAAAACCGCTGATCATAATTGTTCGATTAGCGACTTCAGGGATGCTTTATGTTTGACGTTGGTTTCTTCGAGCTGGTGATGATTGGCGTGGTTTCGCTAGTGGTACTGGGCCCTGAAAAGCTGCCCGGGGCAATTCGCACGGCTAGTCTATGGATAGGCCGGCTGCGCCGCAGTTTCAATAACATCAAACAAGATATCGAACGCGAAATCGGTGCAGATGATATTCGCCGTCAATTGCGCAATGAGGCAATTCTCGACAAGTTCAAGAACACCAGAAGCCAGGTCACCGACACTATGAATATAGTGAAGAAGGAGACTGAAGCCTTTCGCAAAAACATCGAGCTTGAAGCGCAAGCCGCCGCGTTTACGAGTACCAAGGCCGGGGCTCCGCCAGCCAGCGGTGCGACAAGCCCAGATACTCCCAATGCTCCACTCACAGCGGCCAGCACAGCTGAAATTGCACCTGTTCAAAACGACCTGCCGTTTCAACCAGAAACTAGCGCACCGGTAGAAAGCGCCACTTCAACTCCTGCCCCAGGCTCGACCAACGAAACATGAGTACCAAAGACAGCGAAAGCAAAGAACTGCCCCTTATTGCGCATCTCATTGAGTTAAGAGATCGCATCCTGCGCAGCGCACTGGCTGTGCTACTCGTATTTATTGCGCTGGTCGCCTTTTCAAATGACATCTACAGTTTTGTCTCCGAACCGCTGACCAGCCAGCTTGGCGCTGACGAATCTATAATTGCCACCAAGGTTATGGATACCTTTCTTGCCCCATTCAAACTAACGTTTATGGTAGCGGTATTTATCACCATTCCTTACCTGCTGCATCAGGCGTGGGCTTTTATTTCACCGGGACTTTATCAGAATGAAGTACGCGTGACGCTGCCGATTCTTGTGTCGAGCGTGCTGCTGTTCTACTTCGGAATCGCGTTCTGTTATTACGTAGTTCTGAATTTCCTCTTCGACTTTTTTTTGCAGGCAGCGCCCGAAGGCGTTAAAAACATGACAGATATTTCAGCCTATCTGGATACTGTGATGAAGTTGTTTCTGGCTTTTGGTCTCACCTTTGAAATACCGGTAGCGACCGTACTGCTCATTCTGTCGGGAGTAACTACTCCCGCTGATATGGCGAAACATCGCCCCTATGTAATTATTGGATGTTTTGTAATTGGCATGTTCATCACACCACCCGATCCGTTTTCCCAATCCATGGTTGCGATTCCGATGTATCTCCTGTTTGAGGTTGGTCTTTTAGCTGGCCGCCTGGTGCACAAGAAAGAAAAATCCAGCGATGAGACCGAAGAAAGTCCTACAGTAAAGAAAGAAGCTTGAGCGCTGTTGATGGGCGTTTCGAACAGCTAGGAACGCAGCAGAAAAGTCACCGGCCCATCGTTGATCAAAGACACCTGCATGTCTGCACCAAATTCCCCTGCTGCAACCTTGTGGTAATTGGCGCGCGCTGAATCTAGAAAATATTGATAGAGAACCTTAGCCTCTTCCGGAGCCTTGGCACTGGAAAAACCGGGTCGCAGACCTTTGTCCGTTGTTGCCGCAAGCGTGAACTGGGAAACAACGAGCACACCACCATTCACATCCTGAACGCTTAGATTCATCTTGTCTTCACCATCGGCAAAGACGCGATAAGCCAACACTCGCTTCAAGAGTCTGTCAGCGTCGGCATGAGTGTCTTCGCGTTCGATGCCAAGAAAAACCAGCAGGCCTTGCTCAATCGCACCAACCACTTCAGTAGCGACTTCTACGCGAGCTTCTTTGACACGCTGAATGAGAGCGAGCATAAAACTGTCTCAGGAAAGAAACTTTGGCTCGTTATTTATTGTGGAGAAAAATCGATCGGGTGTGCCGAAACAGCAGCTGTATTCACTATTCGCCATCAGCCAAAAATCGGTGTCAGAGTTATAAAGTCTCCGACACCTGCTCTTGATTGACTTAAATACGAGCACCGCGTTTACGCTCATGCTCGGTCAACAGTGCTTTACGGATGCGAATAGACTTGGGCGTGATTTCGACAAGTTCGTCACTGTCGATAAATTCCATCGCTTGTTCGAGACTGTGACGGATCGGCGGCGTCAGGAAAATATTTTCATCGTTGCCTGCAGCGCGCATGTTGGTGAGCTGCTTGCCTTTCGTCGGGTTGACCACAAGATCGTTTTCACGACTGTGCAAACCGATAATCATGCCTTCATAAACTTCGGTGTTGGTCTCGATAAAGAGACGACCGCGTTCCTGAATCGTATTCATCGCATAGGCAAGTGTCTTGCCCTTCACCATGGAAACGAGCACGCCATTTTTGCGGGTACCGATGTCACCTGGTTTCAACGGACCAAAGTGATCAAAGATATGGGTCAGGATACCCGTGCCTGAAGTCATGCCGAGAAACTGGGTACGGAAACCGATCAAACCACGTGTTGGAATGATAAATGTCAGACGGGTACGACCTTTGCCATCGGTGGTCATTTCCTGCATTTCTGCTTTGCGGAAACCCAGCTCTTCAATCACGCCACCCTGATGCCTTTCGTCAATATCGATAACCAGCGTTTCGAATGGCTCCATCTTCTCGCCATCCACTTCCTTGAGAATTACCTGCGGACGCGAAACCGCCAGCTCAAAACCTTCGCGGCGCATGCTTTCAATCAGAACAGACAGATGTAATTCGCCACGGCCGGACACAATAAATTTATCCGCGGTAGGACCGGGCTCAACACGCAGTGCCACGTTATGAATCAGTTCGCGCTCAAGACGCTCCTTGATATTACGGCTGGTTACAAATTTGCCTTCAAGGCCAGCAAACGGTGAATCATTAACCTGGAAGGTCATGACTACAGTAGGTTCATCTACGGTAAGTGGCGGCATGATTTCGGGTTTTTCAGGATCACAGATCGTATCGGATATATGCAGGTCTTCAATGCCGGTTATACAGATAATGTCGCCAGCGCTGGCTTCGGGCACATCAACGCGCTCAAGACCCATGTGGGTTTTTACGAGACCGATTTTGGCCTTGCGACTTTTGCCTTCGATGTCCAGAACTACTACTGGCATGCCAGTTTTGGCCTTGCCACGGGTAATACGACCGATGCCTATAACACCGAGGTATGACGAATAATCGAGTGCACTGAT
>CAIYIP010000033.1 GCA_903926285.1 uncultured Gammaproteobacteria bacterium | reverse complement strand
GGTGTTGTTGCCACCTTCGATTGCCATTTCCACTGAAGGTAACGGAGTGCCCTGGCCCAGAGCCTCGGCCATCGCCTGGTCGAAGGACTGGCCCACGAAGCCACCACTGCCGCTCTTCGGATGCGCAGCGGTAAGGAAGGCTGCTGCCGCGCGTTCGTGGTTCAGCGCACCGCCGCCGTCTTCGCCGGCTTCGGGACCTACCGGGGTGTTCGATAGGCCACTGATCACGTTGAGGTAGTTGCGATATCCCTCGAGTGGCTTGAGGATCTGCGTAAATTCAAAATCCTTGCCGGTAGTCTTTGGTGTCCAGTACGCCATCGTGGCGCCATGCGGAATGTAGATGCAGCTGAGGCGGGGCGCTGGACTGGCAGCGGTTTGGGCAAGCGCAGTGGAGGCCGGAATCATCGCGTCCAGCAAGGGCAGGGCGATCATGCCTCCCACGCCTCTGAGCATGGTGCGGCGGGAAAGATGTTTTTTGGTGATGAACATAGATTGTCCCTTGAATCTTCCGACTCGTTGTTTGCCTAGCGTTGTGCAGTAGCGCTGCTCGCCTGTAGTGCCGCAGCACTTGTGGTGCGATGCCTGAATGCGGTGCTCAGTGCAATTTCTTTTACCAGTGCGTTAAAGCGGTAATCCTGTGCTTCGGCCTTGCTGAGTACTTCACGCACTTGTGGCATATCGAAGTATTCGACTTTGCGGCCGAGTGCGTAGGTCAGCAGTTTTTCGGTGAAGTTTTCCACGAACAATTCACTTCGTGCCATCAGTACACCGTACAGGCCATCAGGGCCTTCGATGTTGTTACCATCCCAGAACATGCCGGTCGTATCGACCACAGAACCATCGGCCTGCTCGCGGAATTTGCCGATCGAGTCAAAATTTTCCAGCGCAAAACCAATCGGGTCCATCATGTTGTGGCAGCCGGAGCAGGAGGGATCTACGCGATGTTGTTCCAGACGCTCACGCATTGTGGTTGGCGCGGAGCCCAGTGCAACTTCTGCGTCCAGATTAACTTCTACACCAGGCGGAGGCGGTGGCGGCGGTGAACCCAGCAAGTGATCCATTACCCATGCACCACGGATAACCGGCGATGTGCGGTTGGGCGCGGACGTGATGGTCAGGATGCTGGCTTGCCCGAGCAAACCATGGCGACCGGTGCCTGCAGTGCTCACCTTGCGGAAATGGCTGCCGCGAATATTGGGAATGCCGTAGTGCTCGGCCAGGCGTTCGTTGACGAAAGTGTAGTCGGCCGTCAGCAGTTCGAGCACCGGGCGATTGCCAAGAATGACAGACTCCAGTAGTAACTCGGTTTCGCGTTTCATCGCAACGCGCAAGGACCCGTCGAATTCCAGGGAGGTCGGATTGACGTTGTCGAGTTTGCGCAGGTTAAGCCAGGCAGCTGCGAAATTCTGTACCAGCGATTCGGCTTTTGGGTCCTGCAGCATGCGGGTGATCTGTTGGTCCAGTTCATCACTCCTGGTCAGTACACCTGATTCGGCGCTGGCCAGCAGCTCTGCGTCGGGGATACTGCTCCAGATGAAAAACGACAGCCGTGAAGCAAGCTCGTATGCGTTTATCGGGTAGCCCTCACTAGTCGGTGCGTTTTCGGGCTCTTCTTCAAAACGGAATACAAACATTGGATCTACAAGGACACGTGCCAGCGCATATTGCACGCCGGTGTCAAAATCGCGCAGTTCGCGGCCATCGCGATAGAAGTTCATCAGCGTAGCCATGTTGCGGTCGGTCACCGGACGGCGGTACGCGTGATAGGCGAGGTCGGAGAGTATCTGGCGTGCGCAGGCTTCTTCGTCGCTCACACTGGCTGGCGTACATGTGAATATTTTCTGGCGACTGGGGGTATCGCCGCGTCCGCTTGCATTCAGCGGGCCCTTGATAACCACGGTGCTCAATGTTGTGCTTTCTGACCATACGTTGTGTAGGTCGTCCACGCCGCGTGGTGCTTCGAAGGGAACAAACGCGGCTTCTATTTTGTGTGGCCCGGCGGCAATGCTGAGCGTAATACGAGGAGGAGTGCCTGCTGGCAGCAAGGCCACGCGTTCGCCGTCGATAACAATTTCAACTGGATCTTTCAGGCCGACAGGAGTCAGCACGAATGCTGAGTTGCCAGCGCTGCGGCCTATCTGGAATTCATATTCTGCATCGAGAGGGAACACGTGTTCAGCACTTACGCCACCACGTGTACCAAGGGTGATGCCTTCGAGGTGCGCCGACTGGTCCTGCGCATCAGCACGGTAGGTTGAGGTGCCCGGGCTGGTGGTCATGTCGCCTACTGCCAGCGCGCTCACTTTGCTGGCGGCTGAAATGTAGGCCTGCATCAGCGCTGGTGAAACAGTCAGCACACTGGCGATGTTGTCGAAGCCTTCACTGGAGGCGTCGGCCGGAAACAGGGATGTAGCGTCGATAGGCAGATTGAGCAAGTCGCGTACGGCATTCTGGTATTCGGTGCGGTTCAAGCGGTGTAATATCGGGGCGCCGATATTGGGGCTTTGCTCCCATGCAGTGTCGATGGCGGATTCTACGTTGTCGACAAGGGCTGCTACTGCGGCCTCCGCCGGGCGCTCTTTGCCTTGAGGCGGCATCATGCCGGCCTTGAGTTTGAGCAGCACGCTCTCCCAGGTTGCGGCGTCGGCAAGGACGTTGTCGGTGTTCAACAAATCGAACGACAGGCCGCCGGAGAAATCGTCCTGGTTGTGGCATTCGCTGCAATAACGATCGAGCATCTCGACATGGTCTTTGTCGATTGCGGTTGACTGTGCGTATGCAAAAACAGGAGCGCACAGACTGATCGCAAGTGCGAGTTTGCGTATGGGCTTCAATGTAAAAGTGGTGGATTGATTACTACTCATACGCAACGCCGGCCTCGTCCATCAATTCTTTTAGCAGTGCAATTGTTTCGGGTTTTTGTGTGGCGCCCACCGCAGCCAGGAACACACCTTGTGCCCAGGTCAGCGCAGTGCGCCCGTTGGCGTCCTTCGCGCTCAGGTTGGCGCCCGCGGACGCCAGATAACGGATGATCTCATTGGCACCTCTGTTGGCGGCGCCAATCAATGCAGTCACACCCATGGAATTGGTGGCGTTTACATCAGCACCGAGCTCGATATTCATTTTAATTGCCTCGAGCGAAGCTTCGGGAGACACAGTGTAGGTCTGCGCTACAGTCCAGTTGATGCCCGCAGCGGCCATCAGCGCGGTGGTGCCCTCGTAGGTAGTGATATGGGGGTCGGCGCCATGT